>NZ_DASZKT010000268.1:0-13961 GCF_035552695.1 Actinospica sp. | reverse complement strand
GGTCGAGATCACAGGCATGAACGACTCGAGGTAGGCGGAAATCCGGAGCGCGGAGGCGGCGAACAGCGGCCTCCGCGCTCCGGGTAATGCCGTTGGCCGCCGAAGACGAGGCGCGGTATCAGATCTGCGCCCGGCCTCCGTCGACGAACAGTTCGATGCCTGTGATGAAGCTCGAGTCGCCAGAGGCCAGGAACAATGCTGCTTTGGCGACTTCGTCGGGCTCGCCCATGCGACCCATCGGAATGGTGGAGGCGATCTTCTCGATGGCGTCTCGGGGTTGCTCGGCCACCAGCGCGGTGGTGATCGGGCCTGGGCTGAGGACGTTGGCACGGATACGACGGTCCGCGAGTTCGGCGGTCCATCCGCGTACGAAGTTGCGGATGGCGGCCTTGCTCGCGCCGTAGACCGCGAACGCGGGGGTTCCCTTGGCGCTCGCGACGGAGCCGGTCAGGATGATGGAGCCGCCGGCGTTCAGCAGCGGCAGGGCCTTCTGTACTGTGAAGAGCGCCCCCTTCACGTTGACGTTGAAGATCTTGTCGAAGTGCTCTTCCGATACTGCTTCGAGCGGAGCCATTTCCGCCAGGCCAGCGTTGGCGAAGACGATGTCGATCGGCCCGTGTGCCGCGACGGTCTCGTAGAGCCGGTCGAGATCAGCCAGATCGGCGAAGTCTCCTTGAACGCCGAAGACATGGTGACCGATCTCCTTCACGGCGTCGTCGAGCCGGCTCCGGTCCCGCCCCGTGATGAAGACGTACGCGCCCTCCGCGACGAAGAGTCTGGCCGTGGCGAGTCCGATCCCGGTCGTACCTCCGGTGATGACCGCCACTTTGCCCTGCAACCTTCCCATGCTCATCACTCCCGATCGCGGTGGCTCAGCTGAACGCGACCGTTGTGTCGAGCAAGCGCGCGACGTGCGCGGCGAACAGGTCAGGGTACTGGAACAGCGCGCCGTGGCCGGAGTCCGGATAGATGATGAGCTGGGCGTTGGGGATGTGTTGGGCGAGGGTGTGGGAGTTGACCGTCGGCACCATGATGTCGCGCTTTCCGTTGACCACCAGGGTCGGCTGGGTGATCGTCGCCAGGTCGGCGAAGGGGACGCCGTGTGCTTGCTTCCAGTCGGTGATCGCCGCCACCTGGGCCAGCATCGTCTGCTTGGAGGTCGGTGGGTCGACGTCGACGGTGCGCTGGTGGCGGCGCTCCCAGGGTGCGGTAGCCGAGATCGGCGGGCCGGTCCGCGTGGCGACGCCGGCTCAGGTCGAGCTCACTGCCCTGGATGCGGCCGGCGCGGCGGTCGCCGGGAATCGCACCGGTGACCTGACCTCGGTCTCAGCGGGCCGCGAATAGCCGACGATCCAGAACTGGCGAAAGACGTGATCATGGCACTGCTCAAGGGCAAGACGGCGATCATCACCGGCGGTTCGACAGGCATCGGGTTGGCCGCCGCCAAACGGTTCGTCGAGGAGGGCGCGTACGTCTTCATCAACGGCCAGAGTCAGACCGAACTCGATGCGGCGATAAGGGAAATCGGCGGCAACGTCACCGGCGTGCAGGGCGACGGCAGTAAGCCAGGGGATCGCGACCGGCTCTACACCGCGGTGGCCGACGCCGGCCGAGGCCTGGACGTCGTGTCCGCCAACGCCGCGGCCATCGGCGTCGCACGGATCGGCGAAGTCACACAAGAGCACCTGCGAAGGGCGCTGCCGTTGCTGAACGAGGGCGGATCAATCATCCTGAACTCGTCGGACCCGAATACCAAATGCACTGACGGTATCGGCGTGTACCACGCGGCCCTTGCGGTGCTTCGATCATTAGCCCCCACCTGGGCAAGCGTTCTGTTGGACCGCAATATTCGCGTCGGCGTGGTCAGTCCTGACGCCACCGAGACGCCCGGCATTAACACACTCGCTGACGTGCCGGACCCCGGTCCCTACTTCGCCACGGCTGAAGAGGTCGCGAACGCGGCGGTTTCGCTTGCCTCGGACCGGACCTGAGCAGCTGAACCAATGCGGCTACCGCCAGCCGAGGGCCGGGGCGACGTGTTTGAGGACGTTCTCGACGACGTGCGCGTTGTAGTCGACGCCGAGCTGGTTCGGGACGGTGAGCAGGAGTGTGTCGGCGGCCGCGATCGCCTCATCCCGACCGAGCTGCTCGACGAGCTTGTCCGGCTCGGCGGCGTAGCTGCGGCCGAAGACGGCCTGGGTCCGCTGGTCGATGTAGCCCACCTGATCCTCGTCGTCGCCGCGGCCGCCGAAGTAGGTCCGGTCCTGGGCGTCGACGAGCGGAAAGATACTGCGGCTCACGCTGACGCGAGGTTCCCGCTGCCAGCCGGCCGCCTTCCAGGCGTCCTTGAAGGCCCGAATATGCTCGGCCTGCGTAACGTGGAAGGGTGTCCCCGCGCCGGCGGCCGAGTCGTTGGCGACCAGCGTCGAGCTCTGCAGATTCATGCCCTGCCCGGCCGCCCACTCGGCGGTCTCGCGGGAGGCGGCGCCCCACCAGATGCGGTCGCGCAGCCCCGCGGAGTGGGGCTCGACGCGCAGCAGGCCTGGCGGGTTGGGGAACATCGGGCGCGGGTTCGGCTCGGCGAAACCCTCGCCGTTCAGGACCTCGAGGAAGGCCCGGGCATGCTCGCGGGCCATGTCGGCGTCGTCTTCGCCCTCCGAGGGCTCGTAGCCGAAGTACCGCCAGCCGTCGATGACCTGCTCGGGAGATCCCCGGCTGATGCCCAGCTGGAGCCGCTGACCCGCGATGAGGTCGGCCGCACCGGCGTCCTCGGCCATATAGAGCGGATTCTCGTAGCGCATGTCGATGACGGCGGTGCCGATCTCGATCCGCGAGGTGCGCGCGCCGATCGCCGCCAGCAGCGGGAACGGCGAGCTGAGCTGGTTCGCGAAGTGGTGCACTCGGAAGTAGGCACCGTCCGCGCCCAGCTCCTCGACGGCCACCGCGAGCTCGACCGACTGCAGCAGGCTGTCCGAGGCCGAGCGCACCCGCGACCCCGGCGAGTCCGACCAGTGCCCGAATGAGAGGAAACCGATGTGCTTCACGGACCGGACAACGCCGACGTCAGCCGCGGAATTCCTCAGCCGGTTGATCGAAGCCGAGCGCGCGGCCCGGCTCAGCTCAGTTCTGAAACCTGGGCCGCGCCGAGCGCCGAGCTGAATACCTCGACCTTCTTGATCGCGCCCTTGAGCCAGTCGGTTTCCTGGCCGTTGTACTGGGCACGGCCGATGGCCAGGTCGCCGGGGGCGGCGAACGGGGTCGGATCGGTCGCAGTGCCCTGCGCTATGCCATTCACGTAAAGGTACTTGTTCGACGGTTCGCGCCGAGGAGATCATTTGATCGGCCGGTTACGTCCACATCTTGTTTTACGGACTGCCCGACACGGCGTCAGGAACGCGGACCGGGAAACGAGACTCCGGTCAGCTCTTCCGAGACCGTCCACAGGCGGCGCTGGAGGGCCGAGTCGTGCGACTGCCCGACAGACTCCACCCGCGCCGGGTGGCCCTTGATCCCGCGGAACCCGTTCGGGCCGTAGTACTCGCCGCCCCGCACGCCCGGGTCGGTCGCCGCCCGCAGCGTGGGAAGCGAGCCCCGGTCCGGGCTCTGCGCGATCAGCGGGCCGATCGCCGTGACGAGCGTGCGCGCGATCGCGGGTGAGTTGCGCATCAGTTCGGTGGCCGCGATGCCGGGGTGGGCGGCGACGGCGATGGTCGAGTCCTGACCCGTCAGCCGACGCTGGAGTTCGTAGGTGAACAGCAGGTTGGCCAGCTTCGACTGGCCGTAGGCGCCCACCCGGGTGTAGGCCCGCCGTTCCCACTGCAGATCGTCGAAGTCGATTCCGGCGCGGATGCGGTGAGCGATGCTGCTGACGGTCACCACCCGGGAGCCGGCGACCGGCAGCATCCGCTCCAGCAGCAGCCCGGTGAGCGCGAAGTGGCCGAGGTGGTTGGTCCCGAACTGCAGCTCGAACCCGTCGCGGGTGGTGCCCTTCGGCGTGTACATCACACCGGCGTTGTTGATCAGCAGGTCGATCCTGGGGCGACTGGCCCGCAGTTCGTCCGCCGCGGCGCGGACGGAGTCGAGCGAGGTGAGGTCGAGGCGCTGCACGGTGACGTCGGCCCCGGGAGCTGACGCGGCGATCCGGGCGGCTGCCCGCTTGCCCTTCTCCGTGTCCCGCACCGCGAGCACGACCGCCGCACCGCGCTCCGCGAGCACCCGGGCGGTCTCGAATCCGATACCGGTGTTGGCACCGGTGACCACGGCCACGCGGCCATGCTGACCGGGCACGTCATCGGCAGTCCAGTTGGCAGTCCGCTTGTCATTCATGATTCCTCCAGGGGAACGGCCGGGTCGCGGGCGACCGCCAAAGCGTAAAAGACCTACGGTCTATTACCGCCGAACATAAGATACCGCCGGTCTGCTGTCAAGAGACCTGCGGTCTGTAATATGTCGGACATGACGTTCCAACGCGCGCGCAGCGCCGAGCAGCGGGAGATCCGAAGGCAGGCGATTCTCGACACCGCGGCAGCGATGCTCCTCGAGATGCCGGTCGCCGAGCTCAGTCTCAACGCGCTGAGCCGCCGCGTGGGGCTGGCCAAGTCCAACGTGCTGCGCTACTTCGAGTCCCGCGAGGCGGTCCTGCTGGAACTGCTGGACCGGGCCACGAAGCAGTGGCTGGACGACCTGCCCGGGCGACTGGACGCCGTCATCCAACAGGGCGCCTCCGCCCGGGAGCGCGGCGACCGGCTCGCCGCCGCCGTCGCCGGCTCCCTCACACGCCGCCACGTCCTGTGCGATCTGATCAGCGCCCAGGCCAGCGTCCTGGAACACAACGTCTCCGTACCGGTCGCCACCCGCTACAAGCGCGCGACTCTCGACACCATCACCGCCATGGCGGCACTGCTCCGCCGCCACGTACCGGAAGTCGGCGACGAGGCGTTCACCCTTTGCGGCGCGATCATCGCGGTGACCAGCGCGGTGTGGCCGCTCACCCGGCCGTCACCGAGCGTGCTCGCCGCCTACGAGGCCGACCCCGCGCTTGCCGTACTCCGGTTCGAGTTCACCGCAACCATGGAATATGCGGTCGCGACCCTCATCGCGGGAAGCATCGCACGCGCACCGTCCGGCGACGACGTCGGCTGAACCAGAAGGCTGATCACTTCGGCTGCGTGGCGAACACATGTCGCGGAATCTCGCCTATCTTCTAGCCCATGGACAGCATGCCGCGCGAGATCACCGCCAGCAACGACGCCAACCCGCTGCTTGAACTCTCCCTCGACCGATTGCGGCTGCGTTCGAGCATGAAGTGGCGCACCTACCCGGAAGACGTCCTGCCGCTGTGGGTGGCCGAGATGGACGTCCTCCTCGCCGAACCGGTCGCGCAGGCGATTCTGGACGCGGTCGCGCTCGGAGACACCGGCTACCCGACCGGGACCGCGTACGCCGAGGCACTCGCCACGTTCGCCCGCGAGCGGTGGGACTGGGACGGGCTGGCCGTGGAGCGCACCGCGATCGTGCCCGATGTGATGCTGGGCATCGTCGAGATGTTGAAGCTGGTCTCGGGACCCGGGGACCCGGTCGTCGTGAACTGCCCGGTCTACCCACCGTTTTATCAGTTCATGAGGAGCATGGGCCGACCCATCCTGGAAGCGCCGTTGGGCAAGGAGGGACGGATCGACTTCGCCGCGCTGGAGCACGCGTTCGGGAGCGCCTCAACTGGTGGGCGCCGAGGTGTGTACCTGCTGTGCAGTCCGCACAACCCGACCGGCACCGTGCACACGGCCGCGGAACTCGGCGACGTGGCCACGTTGGCGCGTGCCTACAACGTGCGGGTGGTGGTCGACGAGATACACGCCCCGATCCTGGCGCGCGACGCGGCATTCGTGCCGTACCTGAGCGTGCCCGGCGCGCAGGCCGGCCTGTCGTTGATGTCGGCGTCCAAAGCGTGGAACCTGGCGGGGCTCAAGGCCGCGCTCGCCATCGCGGGCCCCGAAGCGGCCGGCGACCTCGCGCGCCTTCCCGAAGAGGTCAGCCACGGCCCCAGCCACATGGGCGTCATCGCCCACACCGCTGCGCTGCGCGACGGCGGTGGCTGGCTCGACGCGCTGCTGGGCGGCCTGGACGCCAATCGTCGGCTGTTGGCCGAACTGCTGGCCGAGCACATGCCCGGTGTGCGCTACGAGCCAGCACAGGCTACCTACCTGGCCTGGCTCGACTGCCGAGGGCTCGGCCTGGGCGACGACCCGGCGGCCGTCTTCCTGGAACGAGGAAGAGTGGCTGTGAACCCCGGCTTGGACTTCGGAACCGGTGGCGCCGGCTTCGTACGCGTGAACCTGGCAACCTCGCCGGATCTGATCACTGAGGCAGTTCGGCGAATGGCCAGCGTGCTCGCCTGACCTGCGGGCGTCGGTTCCGCGGCTTCCTCGCCTCCCGCCGCGCCAAGATCACCCCCGAACAGGCCGGCCTGCCCGTCTACGGCGGAAACCGCCGGGTGACCGGCTTGCGCCGCCAGGAGGTCGCGCTGGCCGGAGTCAGCGCCGACTACTACATCAAGCCTCTGAGATCTGCCGTGCCACCGCGACGTCCTGCTCGCTGAGGCCGCCGAAGGCGTCAGTGAACAGCTTCACGCTCACGCCCCTCGGGCCGCAGGTCGACGTCCGGATGATGTTTCGCGGCGGCGGCGACTTCGCCGATCGCGCGGACGAGCTCGACGCCGACGGCGAACGATCCGGTCCGGAAGTAGGCGCAGGCCCATCCTCCGCCGAAGATCGTTCGCCAATCCTCGACGCCCCCCGCGTCGCGGAACTGCTTCGCTGAGATCCGATCAGTCATGGCGCGGCCCTAGTCGGCACCACAGACACATTCGGGACTACCACTGCGCAGGGTGGATGAACGCTGCCGCGGGTCGGCTCAGCCACTGGGTGACGCGCATGGCGAGCTCCATGTCGGCGAGCCGCGCGGTGCGCAGGTTGGTCAGCCGACTCGGCGTGCAGCCGAGCTCGTCGGCGAGTTTGGCCCAGGTGAGATCCTCGCGCTGCCGCTGATCGTTGAGCGCGGCGTGAAGTTCGCTCAGGTCCCATCGCAGTCTGCTGTCCGGGCCGACTTGCGGGAGCCGAGTGTCGCCGACGGCACGGACCGGGTCGATCAGGAATTCCTCCGGTGCTCGCCCGAGCCAGCGAAGCATGAACAGTACGTACTGACATGAGGCAGCCCCGCGCCCTCGTAGCCGCGAAATCGCACCCCCGCACAGGCAATGATCATTCGGTCGTCTCACATTGAGTTCAACCGACTGGTCCCAGAGGTCGTCGGCGAACTCGTACCAGTTCAGTCCGCGCGAACGCCGTTCGGCGTCGAAGGCATCGACGAACCCGTCGAAGTCGAACACGGCGTGAGTGGACATACCCCTACGGTACGAGAATTCACCGGGCACCGCTTCAGTTCCCGTGCGCCACGGGCAAGCTGGTGATCGCGGCGCTGACCTGTTCGGGGTTGGAGATGAAGGAGAGATGGCGGGCGCCGGGGATGATGGTGGGCGGTGGGGCGCCGATCCGCTTCGCGGTGTCGTAGGGGGCGGATTGCGGGAAGACCCCGTCGTCCGCGCCGAACACCACTGCCTTGGGCATCCGGAGCCCTGCGAGTTCGGCGATGCGCGCGGCCGGGAGGCCGACGATCGACAGTTCCTGCCAGAGTGCGTCTTGCGCGCCGGCGACTTGCAGGGGCCTGCGCCACTGGTCCACACCCGCGGCGTCGAGGGAGGGGCAGCCGGGGCCGCAGTTGTCGTCGTAGATCTGACGGATCAGCCAATCCTGGCGGATGGCGAGCCGCAGGAGCGTCGTGCGATACGGGTTGATGAGGATGGACTCGAGCCACTGCGCTCCCGACCCGGCTCCGGTGTTGAGGCCGTCTCCGTCCAGGAACACCAAGCCGGAGGCGCGGCTGGGGTCGTCGAGTACGGCCGCCGCGATGACCGCCGCGCCGGTGGAGTGGCCGACCAGAACCGGGGCCTGAAGGTGCAGTGCGTCCAGAAAGCCCAGGAGCTGCTTCGCCTGGTGGTCGGCGTCGTACGGTCCTTGGCGCTGGCTGTATCCCCAGCCGGTGAGGTCGAGTGCGTATACCCGGCGGTGGGCGGCGGCGAGTGCGCTGCCGAGCGGGTCGAAGGTATCCGCTGATTCGGCGAAGCCGTGAACCAGGACGACCGGTGGCCCGGTGCCGTCGGTGCCCCACTGCAGGTAGCGGGTGCGAATGCCGTCGGCGGTGACGAACTTCAGCCCGGCCGGTTCTGCGGCCGGCGTTGAGGTGGCCGCGTTGTAGATCAGGGAGGCGGAGGTGGCGAGCAGGCACAGCGTCAGGAGGGTCGCGAGCACTCTGCGGGGCCAGCGTCTGCGTTTGACGGGTGGGGCCGAGTCAGGAGTGGGGCTGATGTCTTGCGGGTCCGGCTCCTGGTGGTCCGACTGTTGCGGCTCCGCGCGTTCCCGCTCGGGATCCGAGAGGAGCGCTTGGGCTGGCGCGACAGGGTCTTCCAGTGGCGCGGAGGAGCCCCCATCATCGTCGTACATTGCACGGCCTCCGGGGGGCAACTGGATCTGACGTCGCTGCGCGATACGCGCATCGCACGCCGATGGTGTTCATGCGTCCATCCTCGGCATCGCGGCCTGTGCTGACGTCGGCCGTGGAGCGGCACTTTGGGGTACGCAGATTCGCGTAGAGCGTCTGCGGAGGAGGCTCATCGGCCCCGGCGACCATCAGTCCTCGGTGGTGTGTCACTCGTCGACGGTGAAGAACTCTGTGAGCTTCTCGTTCAACCGCTCCGGTCGCGTGAACGGGATCATGTGGTGGGAGACGTCGGGGAGCGTGTCGATGGTGACGTGTGGCAGGGCTCTGCTCGCGCGCTTGGCGACGGTGTCGATGTCGTGCACCCGGCTGCGCTCGGCGAGCAGGACGAGTACGGGCACGTCCAAGCCATGCAGGGCCGGTGCCTTCGGTCGACGCCCGGCGATGATCTTGCCGGTGGGGACATCGGCGCTGAGCCTTTGCAGGGCGAGCCAGTCCGGGTCGAGGTCGGCGCCGCGTGTCTCCCACTGCAGGTAGGTGTCGTTGCCCCGGGTTGGGCGCAGCATGCCGGGCAGGGCGTGCCACAGACAGGCCGGGGCGAATCCGGCGAAGCACTGGGTGGGGTCGAGCAGGGCTAGGCGGCGGACGCCGCCTCGGGGGGCGCGGATCGTGTGGGCCAGGGCCAACCAGGCGCCGAAGGAGTGACCGCAGATGTCGGCGTTCCGGATGTCGAGGTCGGTGAGCAGATCGGCGAGCCAGTTCAGCAGGTCCTGCCGGGTTCGCACCGGCTGGCCGGTGTTTCGGCTGCGGCCGGGGTCGCCGATCGCGTCGGGTGCGTAGACGCGGTGGGCGCGGGCGAGTGCGGTCGCGTTCGCGTACCAGGATGCGGAGTTGGAACGACCTCCGTGCAGCAGCACGAGCGGCGACGCGGAGCGGGGGCCGCAGGCGTTGACCCGGGTCGTGCCGAAGCGTGTGGGGACGTCGATGGCCTCCACCGCCACGTCCCAGCGCGCGATCAGCGTGTCGTAGGCCGCGTGGAAGGCGCCGAGGGTGACATCAGCGGACGGGGCGCCATCAGCGAACAAGGGGCCACCGGCGGACACGGCCGGTGGGGAGCCGGGACGGGTTCGTGCGCGCATGGGGGCTCTCCTCATCTATAGTGTCACTCGATGAGTAACTCGCTCATCGAGAGAATAGAGGGGTGGCGGATGCGGCGCAACGCACAGGCCGACGACGGGGAGCCGGATCCCGACCCCTCGGGAGGCACGACGGCCTCGCACCCGCGGATGCCGCTCGTGCACCTGCTGCGGTCGGTCGCCGTCGACCTCGACCTGCGGGCCGCCGCCTTCGCGGCCGAGCAGCACCTGCACCCGACTGATCTGCGTGCGCTGATCGCACTGCTCGACGCCGAGCGCGCGGGCGAATCGATGGCCCCGGGACGCCTCGGAGCACGGCTGCACCTCAACTCCCCGACCACCACGGCCGTGATCGACCGACTCGAAGCACTCGGCTTCCTGACCCGCGAACGCGACCCGCACGACCGCCGCAGGGTGCTGCTCGTGGTCAGCCGGGAAGCCAAGATCCTCGGCTGGGACTTCTTCGGGCCGCTGATCACGCGGATACTCGCCGTCATGGACGGATTCGAGCCAGCCGATCTCGACGCCTACGAACGCGTCCTACGCGCCATCGCACAGTCGCTGCACGCAAACTGAGACATTGTCGGTGGCTATGCCGCGCAGTGTTCAGAGTGTGGAATCAAGCGGATGGGACACATGGGAGGGAAGATCGCTTACCGGGCGATCACACAGGTATCGGAGGCACCGACCATGGCCAAGAGCATGAGCGTGAAATGGGCCCCGGCCCCGGCGGAGCACGACTATCCGGCGGCGGCGTCATATCTGCGCTTGACGGCTGCTCCGGGTCTGGTGGACGCCATCACCAAGCTGCTGACGCAGGCGCCCACGGTCCAGCAGCGAGCGAAGGACATCCTGCGCGCGTCTCGGCTGCGGCTGCTCCCCGCGGACGACCCCGAGGTCGCCAAGGACATCAAGAAGATCACCGAAGGCAAGGAGCTCTCCCCGATCCTGCTCGTTCGCGGAGACCTCGGCCGGGACCGGGCGCTGCAGATCGCCGACGGGTATCACCGGGTGTGCGCCAGCTACCACGTCAGTGAGAACACCGAGATCCCGTGCCGACTCGTCGACGTGCCCGCTCTCGCCGAATAGCGCCGTGATGCGCCGCGAGGAGGAGCGATGACCAGCGACGAGCGCGAGCCTGACTCCCCCGAAGATGTCGTGCGTGTCCGGTACGGGGCGCGGATCGCCGCGGTGCTCGAGCGCGAGCCGGTGTGGGCCCGCGACTTCGATGATCTCGCCTACGAGGGACGGCGTCTGTTCGGCGAGTTGTTCGGGACTTTTCTGCTTGTCCTGGCGGGCGCCGGGGCCGCGGTCCTGGAGACGGCCACGCACGGTCAGATCGGCCGGGCCGCCTCGGTCACGGCTCCCGCGCTGACCGTGCTCGCCGTGATCCTGTTCATGGGCGCCGTCAGCGGCGCTCACCTCAACCCCATCGTCAGCGTCGCCTTCGCGCTGCGTGGCGACTTCGCCTGGCGCCGGGTCCCCGCGTACATCGCCGCCCAGTGCGTCGGTGCGGCGTTGGCAGCCTTGGTCCTGAAGGCCGCGTTCGGGGACGTCGCGTATCTGGGCGCGACCGTGCCGGGGCCCGGTTTCACCGCGACTCAGGCCTTTGTCATCGAGGCGCTCTTGAGCCTAGGACTCGTCAGCACGATCCTGGGTACGGCCTCGAGCGCGCAGAACATCGGGCCGCTGTCCGCGGTCGGCGTCGGCGCGTACATCGCGCAGGCCGGGCTGTGGGCCGGCCCGGTCAGCGGCGCCTCGATGAACCCGGCTCGGTCCTTGGGACCCGCGCTGGTCAGTGCCCACTGGCACGACTTTTGGATCTATCTCACCGCGCCGACGGTCGGCGCGCTCGTCGCCGTCGCCGCCGCCTACATTCTGCGCGGACCCGGCGGAGGGCCCAGCGGATCCCGGGCCGCCCAGGGCACGCTGCGACCCCCCAGCGTCGAACATCGCTGAGCTCACGCGTTCTCCCCACGCGGCTCGGGCTGGAAAATGGTTCCATGGAGAGTGTCGATTTCGCCGGGGGCCGCTCGTGTAGAGGGTGAGCCGGGCCGCGTGAGGGCGGTCCGCGGATGAATGGAGCACAGATCATGCGGTCGATCACGGCGACGATGTCGGTCACCCTCGACGGAGTCGTCCAGGGCCTGGGGCGCCCGGACGAGGACACCCGCGGCGGATTCACCCGAGGAGGCTGGGGCAGGCGGTACAACGACCAGGTCATGGGCGAGGAGATGGGCAAGAGCATGGCCAAGCCCGGCGACATGCTCTTCGGCCACCGGACCTGGCAGGACTTCATCACGGCGTGGGCCGGCGCGACCGACGGCAACCCGTTCACCACGCACATGAACGCGGCCACGAAGTACGTCGTGTCCAGGACCCTCGAGGACGCCGACGCGTGGCAGAACTCGATCCTGCTGAGCGGGGAGGCCGCCGAGACGGTGGCCGACCTCAAGGCCCGGCCCGGCAACGACCTGTCGATCATCGGCAGCACCTCGCTGATCCACAGCCTGCACGCCGCCGGCCTGATCGACCACTACCAACTGCTGATCCACCCGCTGACCCTGGGCGGCGGCACGCGCCTGTTCGAAGGCACCGCGCCGCTGACCGAGTTCGAGCTCACCGACTCCGTCACCACTACCAAGGGCGTGATCATCGCCCGCTACACCCGCCGATGAGGGACGAACCGTGCCGCAGTACCTGCTCTCGATCTACCAGCCGAACGGCGCGCCGCCCGATGCGGAAACTCTGGCCCGGATCACCGGTGACCTGCACCGACTGAACGAGGAGCTGCGCGAGAGCGGCTCGTGGGTGTTCACCGGCGGCCTGCACGCGCCCAGCACCGCGACGGTCGTGCGGGCCGACGGCATGATCACCGACGGTCCGTACGTCGAGGGCAAGGAGTGCATCGGCGGCATCTGGGTGATCACCGCGCCCGACCTGGACGCGGCGCTCTCCTGGGGCCGCAAGGCGGCCGCCGCCACGACGCTGCCGATCGAGGTCCGCCCGTTCCAGGACGTCGAGCCGTTTTGAGCCCCGCCCCGATGACGCCGCAGCAGATCGCGGCCGTCTTCCGCGCCGAGTACGGCAGAGCCGTCGCCGTACTCGTGCGCGGGCTCGGCGACATCGACCTGGCCGAGGACGCGGTCGCCGACGCCTTCGCGACCGCGCTGGTCAAGTGGCGCGACGGCGCCCCGCCCAGCCCGGCCGGCTGGATCATCACCACCGCCCGCAACCGGGCCGTCGACCACCTGCGCCGCGAAGCCGTCCGCGCGCACAAGCACGCCGAGGCCGCGTTCGTCAGCGCCCCGGCAGCCGAACCCGCCGAGGAGCGCGCCGTGCCCGACGACCGGCTGCGGCTCGTGTTCACCTGCTGCCACCCGGCCCTGGCCCGCCCCGCCCAGGTGGCGCTCACCCTACGCCTGCTCGGCGGGCTGAGCACGGCCGAGATCGCGCACGCCTTCTTCGTGCCCGAAGCCACGATGGCGCAGCGGCTCGTGCGGGCGAAGGCGAAGATCCGCGACGCGCACATCCCCTACCGGGTGCCGTACGAGGCCGATCTGCCCGAACGCCTCGACGCGGTGCTCGCGGTGCTCTACCTGATCTTCAACGAGGGCTACGTCGCGACCTTCGGCGCCGAGCTCGCCCGCGGCGAACTGTGCGTCGAAGCGGTCAGACTCGCCCGCCTGCTGGTCGAGCTGATGCCCGACGAGCCGGAGGCCGCGGGGCTGCTCGGGCTGATGCTGCTGACCGAGGCGCGCCGCGCCGCGCGCACCGACGCCGAGGGCGCCCTGGTGCGGCTCGCCGACCAGGACCGCTCCCGGTGGGACGCCGACCTGATCGCCCAGGGCAGGGCGATCGTCCGCGGCTGCCTGCGCCGCGACCAGCCCGGCCGCTTCCAGTTGCTCGCCGCGATAAACGCCGTGCACACCGACCCGGTCACCGACTGGACGCAGATCCTCGCGCTCTACGACCAACTCGCGCGGCTCGACCCCGGTCCGGTGGTCACGCTCAACCGAGCGGTCGCCGTCGCCGAGATCGAGGGCCCGGCGACGGCGCTGCGGCTGGTCGACGACCTGGACCTCGGAAGCTTCCACCTGTTCCACGCGATCCGCGGCGACCTGCTCGCCCGGCTCGGGCGGACCGGCGAGGCCCGGCAGGCCTTCGACGCCGCGGCCCGGCTCACCGGCAACCAGGCGGAACACGCCTACCTGCTCGCCCGGCGCGACGAGCTCGGCGGGGCGATCGGGTGACCGCCCGGGCCGCTGTGCGTGA
>NZ_DASZKT010000267.1:0-16455 GCF_035552695.1 Actinospica sp. | reverse complement strand
CCCCCCCCCCAAAACCCCGCTCCGCATCAGATGCCTCCGGCGGATGCTGGCTCCGGGTCAGGGGCGCGGGAGTGTTACCCCGGCAGCGAGATGTTGAGCTTCTCGCCGACGCGGCGGTAGCCGATGCCGGCGTAGATGCGCTCGACGGTCTCGTCGGCGGGCTCGAGCCAGACGAGGCGGTAGCCGCGGGCGTGGGCCAGGGCGGTGACGTGGGCGGAGAGGGCGGCGCCGATGCCGCGGCGGCGGAAGCGGGCGGCTACGGCGACGCCGCCCAGCTCGGTCATTCCGTCGACGGGGGCGGAGCAGGTGCCGCCGCCGGCGGGCTCGCCGCGGTAGCGGGCGAGCACGACGATGCCGCCGTTCTCGTAGACGCGGCGCGCGCCGGCGCCCGAGCCCGGTTCGGGATCGCCCGGCTCGCCGAAGGCGTAGTGCTGGATCGCGGCCAGCGCGTCGAGGTCGTCGTCGCTGCGCGGCTCGCGGAACTCCAGGCCGGGCAGGGGCTCGGGGACGGCCAGGTTCTGCGGCCGGCAGGCCAGGACGGGCGGCCGGTCCTCGATCTCGAAACCGGCGATGAGCAGGGCCTTCTCCACCGCGGGGGCGCAGGCGGGCAGATACTCCAGGCGCGGCTTGCGGTCGTGCTGCCGGAAGGCGGCGATCAGAGCCCTGATCTCGTCCTGGGTCGGCTCGGCGTGGTCGTCCGGGATGGCGTAGTTCGCGAAGGGGCTGGCCCAGCTCAGGTTGAAGCGGCAGACGAACGGCCCGACCCGGACGTGCGCGGGCGCGCGCAGGGCGAGGGTGCGGGCGTGGTGCTGGACGTCGAAGTCCACTGTGGTGAATCCTTCTGTTGGCATGCGGAAATAAACATACATGCCGCCGAAGTCGCGCTCCCGGTGCACGGCACGAGGCGCGGGTGGTGCTAGGACTGTCGGCGGCGCTTCGAGGCGAAGGCGCGGACAGGCATTGGCAACTCCTGAATCTGGAACCTTGTTGATCCGAACGGGGAGATCCTGCCAGGGCGGTACGGCGCGGCGCAAGATGTTTTCCCCGCCGAGTACGAGGGCTCACATGGGTGCGCGGGGGAGCGCGGCCGGAGGTCTCACGCTCCGGGGCGCCGCCGCCACACCTTGCGGGCCAGGGACTTCGACATGTCGCCCGCCGTCAGCCGCTGCTCGCTCGGCCGCCGGTCCTCGACCTCCTGCGGGCGCGCCAAGCCCTCGGGCGTCGAGCCGGTGCGCAGCTCGGCCTCCGGCATCACCCCGCCGAGGATCCACGCGTGCTGCCGGTGGATCGAGGCGACCAAGGACGCCCGCTCCCGCGCGTCCGCCAGCGCGCCCTTCGGCAGCCACTCGCCCGACTCCCAGCTCGCGGCCGTGACCGCCGGGACCCCGGCCGCGGACGCCGCCGCCGCCAGTTCCGCCAGCCGCGGCCGACGCGCCGCGTCCTGCCGCAGCCCCGCCGCTATCAGCTCCCTGAGCGCCTCGGGACAGTTGCCGGTACTCGGGCTGAGGATGTCCCCGGGATCGCCCGCCACCGACCGGCCGGTCGCCGCGAAGTAGAGGATCTCGGCGACGTCCCGCACGTCCTCCGCGAGCACCGCCTCGCCCGAGGCGTAGCGGCCCGGGATCTCGTCGAGCAGCAGGCTCGTGGTGCCCTCCCCGCCGCCGCCCTCGATCTCCACCCGGGCGAACCCGAGATCGACCACGCGCGGGCCCCGCGTGGTGAGCACCACGTCCGCCGGTATCAGACCCCTGCCGGACAGGCCGACCAGGTGCAGCTCGCCGACCACCTCGGTCAGGGCCAGGGCCAGCCGGCGCACGCCCTCCCGGGGCAGCGCGCCGTACCGGAAGACCGCCTCGGCCAGCGAGGGCCCGGGCTGGTACTCCGTCGCCTGCCACAGCTTGTGCTGCGCGAACCCGGCGCCGAGCACCGGGGCCACGTACGTGTTGCGCGTCGAGCGGGCCACGGTCACCGCCCGCAGGAACCGCGCCCGCGCCTTCGGATCCGAGCCCACGCCGAAGCGGAACACCTTGACCGCCACCGCCTGCCCCGCGGCCGTGTACGCCAGGTACGTCCGGCCGCGCAAGCCCGTCGCCACCATCGCCCGCAGTTCGTACGGGCTGACGTTCTTCGGCGCGTCGGACCCGACGGGTTCGAACGCGAAAGACCCCACGCGACTCACCATCCAGTTGTCAGTGAAGCGGAGCTGACCCGCAAGGCGGCCGGCGACCCAATGAATACCAGGTGCGGCCGCCGCCGTGCGCACCGGTATTGCGACACGCCTCGGGGACGCTGTGTGTCCGGCCGCCTACCGGCCCCGCTCAGCGTACGACCCTTGCGACGTCCGGCGCGAGGATTCGGCGGACCCGGCCGGCGTCGAAGCAGCGGAACGGCCGGACGCGCGGATCCGGCGGGCCCGGCTGGCGTCGGCGAAGTGCCGGAACGCGATAACCTCTTCGACGAAACACTGTCCGAGTCGTCGACTCCGGCTCGCGGACGGCAACCCTCCATCGGGCGAGCGAAGGGACGGACCCCACGGTGTCGGCAGGAGCAGTCGTCGGACTGATTTTCGCGGTCTTCTTCGCGATCGGGGTGGCCTTCCTCTGCGTGGTGCTGCTGCGGCTCGCGCAGGTGCTCAGGGAGACGAAGAACCTCGTCGCGGGCATCAGCGAGAAGACCACGCCGCTACTCGGCGAGATCACCACCACGGTGGTGACGGCCAACGAGCAGCTCGGCAAGGTGGACGTGATCACGGACAACGTCTCGAACATCTCCACCAACGCCTCCGCGCTCGCCTCCACCTTCTCCGCGACCGTCGGCGGTCCGATGATCAAGGCGGCGGCGTTCTCCTACGGCGTGCGCTCGGCGATCGCCAACCGCCGCCACGCCGAGGTGGAGAAGCGCGTCAAGGGCGAGATCAAGGCCGCGCGCAAGGCGAAGAAGGGGGCCTGACGCCGTGATGAAGCGGGTTTTCTGGGTGGCCCTCGGCGCCACCGTCGGCGTCGTCGTGGTCAACCGCGCCGCCAAGGCCGCGAAGAAGCTGGCCCCGGGCAACCTCGCGGGCTCCGCGAGCGGCGTGCCCGGGAGGATCTCGGCCGCCTTCCAGGACTTCACCGAGGACGTGCGTTCCGCGGCCGCCGAGCGCGAGTTCGAGCTGTACCACACGCTCGGTGTGGACACCGCCGAGCACGACAAGCGGGCCTGATCTTCCCACACCGATTAAATCGGTCATCGCCCGTCGCCCCGGGCTGGAACAATAGCCGTAGCCCCCGTGAAAGGGCCGGGGCCTACGTAAACCAACGCCGTCTAGAGTTGTGAGCGAGAGGTAGTTCTCATGGACTCCGCAGAGATCCGTCGCCGCTGGATCGACTTCTTCGTCAAGCGCGGGCACGCCGAGATCCCCTCCGCCTCGCTCATCGCCTCCGACCCCACCCTGCTGCTGGTCAACGCGGGCATGGTGCCGTTCAAGCCCTACTTCCTCGCGGAGGAGCCGCCGCCTGCGCCGCGCGCGACCAGCGTGCAGAAGTGCGTGCGCACTCCGGACATCGAAGAGGTCGGCAAGACCACCCGGCACGGCACCTTCTTCCAGATGTGCGGAAACTTCTCCTTCGGCGACTATTTCAAGGAAGGCGCGATCACCTACGCCTGGGAGCTGCTGACCGGCTCCGTCGCCGAGGGCGGCTACGGCCTCGAGCCCGAGAAGCTATGGATCACCATCTACCTCGACGACGACGAGGCGCACGAGATCTGGAACAAGAAGATCGGCGTCCCGGCGGAGCGGATCCAGCGCCTCGGCAAGAAGGACAACTTCTGGTCGATGGGCGTGCCGGGTCCGTGCGGCCCGAGCTCCGAGATCAACTACGACCGGGGCCCGGCGTACGGCGAGGAGGGCGGCCCGGCGGTCAACGGCGAGCGCTACCTGGAGATCTGGAACCTGGTCTTCATGCAGTACGAGCGCGGCGAGGGCACCTCCAAGGAGGACTTCGAGATCCTCGGCGACCTGCCCGCGAAGAACATCGACACCGGCCTCGGCCTCGAGCGGCTCGCCACCATCCTGCAGGGCGTCGACAACCTCTACGAGATCGACACCTCGCGGATGATCCTGGACAAGGCCGCGGAGCTGACCGGCACGGTCTACGGCAAGGAGCACAAGACCGACGTCTCGCTGCGCGTCGTGACCGACCACGTCCGCACGGCGCTGATGCTCATCGGCGACGGCGTCACCCCGGGCAACGAGGGCCGCGGCTACGTGCTGCGGCGCATCATGCGCCGGGCCATCCGCAACATGCGGCTGCTCGGCTCGACGGCGCCGGTCATGGAGACGCTGATCAACACGGCGATCGAGGCGATGGGCCCGCAGTACCCCGAGCTGGTCACCGACGCCAAGCGGATCCTCGCGGTCGCGGTCGGCGAGGAGGCGGCCTTCCTGCAGACGCTGCGCACCGGCACCGGAATCCTGGACAACGCGATCGACGCGGCCAAGTCCAAGGGCGCGACCTCGGTCGGCGCGGCCGAGGCCTTCCAACTGCACGACACCTTCGGCTTCCCGATCGACCTCACCCTGGAGATGGCGGCCGAGCAGGGCCTGTCCGTGGACGAGGAGGGCTTCCGCCGGCTGATGGCCCAGCAGAAAGCCAACGCCAAGGCGGACGCGAGGGCGAAGAAGACCGGGCACGCGGACGTCTCGGCGTACCGCGCGCTGCTCGACGCCGCGGGCAGCCCCGAGTTCACCGGCTACCGCGAGACCACCAGCGAGGGCACGGTCAAGGGCCTGCTGGTCGACGGCGCGGTCGCGGGCAGCGCGGGCAGCGGGGACGAGGTCGAGCTGGTGCTGGACCGCACCCCGTTCTACGCGGAGGGCGGCGGCCAGCTCGCCGACCACGGCCTGATCCGGCTCGGCAACGGCGCGCTGGTCGAGGTGCTGGACGTGCAGAAGCCGGTAGGCGACCTGATCGTGCACCGCGCGATCGTCCGGGACGGCGAGGTGACGGTGGGTCAGGGCGCCGAGTCCGTGGTGGACGTGGCGCGGCGCGCCGGGATCTCCCGGGCGCACACCGCGACGCACATGGTGCACAGGGCCTTCCGCGAGCTGCTCGGCGATACCGCGACGCAGGCCGGTTCGGAGAACTCGCCCGGCCGCTTCCGCTTCGACTTCGCGCACCCGCAGGCCATCCCGCAGTCGGTCCTCGCCGACGCGGAGCAGCTGGTCAACGAGGTGCTGCGGGACGATCTCGCGGTGACCGCGGAGATCATGTCGCAGCCCGAGGCCAAGGCCATGGGCGCGATGGCGCTGTTCGGCGAGAAGTACGGCGACCGGGTCCGGGTGGTCTCGGTCGGCGAGTGGGCGCACGAGCTCTGCGGCGGCACGCACGTGCCGAACACCGGCCGGCTCGGCCTGGTCAAGCTGCTGCACGAGTCCTCCATCGGCGCGGGCGTGCGCCGGGTCGAGGCGCTGGTCGGCTCGGACGCGTACAACTTCCTGGCGCGCGAGCACGTGCTGCTCGCGCAGATCTCCGAGGCGGTCAAGGCGCGGCCCGAGGAGCTGCCGGAGCGGATCAACGGCATCATCGGCAAGCTGCGCGAGGCGGAGAAGGAGATCGCCTCGCTGCGCGCCGGTCAGGTGCTCGCGGTCGCCGGCGAGCTCGCGGCGAACCCGGCGGACCTGCGCGGCGTGGCGTATGTGGCGCACCGCGCGCCCGACGGCACCACCGCGGACGACCTGCGCAAGCTGGCACTGGACGTGCGCGCGCGGCTCGGCGGCCGGCCGAGCGTGGTCGCCGTGGCCTCGGTGGCGAACGGCCGTCCGGTGGTCGTGGTGACGACCAGTGAGGCGGCGCGCGAGCAGGGCCTGAAGGCGGGCGCGCTGGCCAGGACCGCCGCGCAGACCCTCGGCGGCGGCGGTGGCGGCAAGGACGACATCGCCCAGGGCGGCGGCACCGACCCCGCGGCGCTCGACCGGGCGCTCGAGGCGGTCGGTCGGCAGATTCTGAGCTGATTCGAACCGTGCTGACAGGCTGACGCGGCGTCACGGCGTCATCCTCGATGCGTGTTTATTGAGCGGACAGGTCCCCCTCCATGCGACGCTGTGGCATGGAGGGGGTTTCCACATCCGCGGAAGACGATGCTGGAACGGAGCGGACAGTGAGACCGGGCAGAAGGCTGGGCGTGGACGTCGGCGCGGTGCGCATCGGCGTCGCCGTGTGCGACCCGGACGGGATGCTCGCGACCCCGGTGGAGACCGTGTCGGCGGGCGACGGCGACCTGGCCAGGCTCGCCGAGCTGGCCGCCGAGTACGCCGTCGTCGAGACCGTGCTCGGACTGCCCCGCTCGCTGTCCGGCGCCGAGGGCCCGGCGGCGGCGAAGGCACGCGCCTTCGCGGATCGGCTCGCCGGTAAAATCCAGCCCATTCCGGTGCGTTTGGTCGATGAGCGGTTGACAACCGTGACCGCGACCCGTGGACTACGCGAGTCGGGTGTGCGCGGCCGTAAGAGCCGTGCCGTGGTGGACCAGGCCGCCGCCGTGGTGATCCTGCAGAACGCACTCGATACCGAGCGCGCATCCGGCAGACCCCCCGGTACGCTGGTCGGCCTGGGGCAGGGCTCCGCCGACGACGGTGCGGCCCCCGTGAAGGAGAGCGAATGAGCGACGGCGGTTGGTACGGCTACCCCCCGCAGGAGCCGGACCCCTACTCGCAGCCGCAGGACTATGGCAACGCTCCGCAAACTCCCGAATACGACCAGTACGGCCGCCCGATTCAGCCGAGCCCGCAGCACCGGCAGCACTACCAGCAGCAACAGCCGCAGGGTCAGCAGCCGCAGCAGCCGCACCCCCAGCAGCCACAGCAGCAGTACTCCAGACCCGAGCAGCAGTACTCCACCCCTGAGCAGCAGTACGGCGGCCCCGAGCAGCAACAGCGACCGCGGCCCCAGCAGCCACAGCAGCCGCAGGGCCAGGCCCCGGGCCAGGGCCAGCCGCAGTACCGGCAGCAGCGTCCGCCGCAGCGCCCACGGCAGCAGCAGCCCCAGCAGCAGGCGCAGAACCCCTACTTCCAGCAGCAGCAACAGCAGCGCCAGCAGCAGGATTACGGGTACGACCCGAACGCCGGGTCCGGATCGTACGGCAGCGGGTACGAGGGCTACCCGCAGCAGGGTTATGACACCGGCGGCTACCCGCGGCAGGACTACGAGCGCTCCGGCTACGACACGGCCACCGGCTCGGCCAGTCCCGGATACGGCTCTGCGGCGAGCTACGAGGCCGCGTCCTACGGCTCAGGGTCCTATGACACCGGCAACCCCCGCGGCGGCTACGGCAGCGGCGGCCACGCCTCCCAGCCCCAGCCCCAGTCTCAGCCCTCGTACTCCGCCGGTCGCGACCCGTACGCGGACCTCTCGGAGCTCGCCGAGGAGCCGGACGAGTACGAGTACCCGAGCCGCGGGCGCCGTCGCGCGGGCGGCACCGGCGAGCAGTCGCAGGTGAGCGACGACGGCCGTCTCGGCCTGCTGGGCGAGGACTCCGCGAACGAGTCCCCGGCGTCCCCCGGCGTGGACGAGGACGACGAGGACGGCGGCCGGCGCAGGGGCGGCCGCTCCGGCGGAAAGCAGAAGGACAAGGACAAGAAGGCGCGGCGCAGCTGCACGGTCATCTTCCTGTTCTTCGCGCTCATCGCCGGCGGCCTCGGCTACGGCGGCTACCAGGGCTACAACTGGTACGAGGCGCACTACGGCCCGCCCGCCGACTACAACTCGACCAGTGGCATCTCGGCCACCACGATAGTGACCATCCCGTCCGGCGCGGGTGGCACGGAGATCGCCCAGAAGCTCTACGCGGCGGGCGTGGTCAAGAGCGAGCGCGCCTTCATCGAGGCCTGCAACAACAACTCGCAGTGCCCCAACATCCAGGCGAACACCTACAAGCTGCACGAGCAGATGAGCGCCGCCGCCGCGGTGACCGCGATGCTGAACTCGAGCAACGTCTACAACAAGTCGCAGCTGCTGGTGAAGCCGGGCGAGCGCGCCGCCGACGTCTTCACCGACCTCGAGCAGAAGACCAGCTGGACGCAGGCGCAGATCGTCTCCGCGATCAACAGCGGCCAGATCGACCTGCCCAGCTACGCGACGGCCAAGACGGCCGCGAAGTACCCCTTCGCCAACATCGAGGGCTTCCTGTACACCGGCACCTACCAGCTGCCCGGCTACAAGACGCCGACCGCGCTGCTCAAGGCGATGGTCGACCAGCAGGTGGCGATGTTCAACGCGGTGGGCCTGACGCAGAAGGCCTCCTCGCTGAACATGACGCCGTACCAGGTGCTCACCGTCGCGTCGATGGCCCGGGCCGAGGCGGGTTCCGACCCGTCCGACCTCGCCAAGATCTCGGGCGTCATCTACACCCGGCTGAAGAACTCGAACTACTCGAAGCTCGGTTTCGACACGGCCACGCTCTACGGCCTCGGCCGCACCGAGCCGCAGCCCACCGCCGCCGAGCTCGCCGACAAGTCCAACCCGTACAACCTGCGCGTGGTGCGCGGCCTGCCGCCGGGCCCGATCGACAGTGCGGATCAGCCCTCGCTGATGGGCGCGCTCTCGCCGACCGACTCGACCGACGTGTACTTCTGCGCGGTCAACGGCGCGATCCACTACGCGTCGAACGACACGGCGTGGGCCCAGCTCGGCAAGCAGTACCCGGGCAACTGCGGATGACGACCGCGAACCGCCGCGCCGCTGTGCTCGGTTCGCCGATCGCGCACTCGCTCTCGCCGGTGCTGCACCGGGCCGCGTACGCGCGGCTCGGGCTGTCCGGCTGGACGTACGGTCGGCACGAGGTGGACGAGGCCGCGCTGCCCGGCTTCCTCGACGGGCTCGACCGCGACGAGGGCTGGTCCGGGCTGTCCCTCACCATGCCGCTCAAGCGCGCGGTCATCCCGTTGCTCGACGAGGCCGACCCGACCGCGCTGGCCGTCAATGCCGTCAATACCCTGATTTTCCGGGCGGACGGCTCCCGGTACGGCGCGAACACCGACGTCACCGGGCTGGCCGCGGCGCTGCGCGAGCGCGGGGTGACGGCGGTTGGCGGCGCGGCCGTGCTCGGCGCGGGGGCTACCGCGGGCTCGGCGCTCGCGGCGTTGTCGGAACTGGTCAAGGGCCCGATCACGATCTACCTGCGCAACCCGGCCAGGCTCGCCGAGTTCGACACGCTGGCGCGGCACTTCGGGCTCGAGCTCGACCCGCGGCCGTGGGCTGAGGCCCAGGCGGCCGCCGAATTCGAACTCGTCGTCAACACGACGCCGGCGGGTGCGGCGGACGAGCTCGCCGGGCGGTTGCCGGAGCGCGTCGGGACGCTCTTCGACGTGATCTACCATCCCTGGCCGACGCCGCTCGCCGCCGCATGGGCCGAGCGCGGCGGCGCGGTGCTCGGCGGGCAGGACCTGCTCGTGCATCAGGCGGTCCGGCAGGTCGAGCTGATGACCGGCGTGACGGGCCGCGCGGCCGAGATCCTGGACGCCATGCGCGAGGCCCTGGCGGCCGACGCGGCGTCCGCGGAAGCCGACGCGGACCAAGACTCAGACGCAGAGCTCTGAGTCCGCGGCGCGACAGCCTGAGGCGAGGCACCGACCCCGAGTCACGCAGAGCCCTGAGCCCCGTCGTCAGCTCGCGAGCCGGTGCGGCGCGATGCCGAGCAGCTCCCCGCCCGCCGCCAGGCTGACGGTGAAGGTGCCGAGGCCGCGCGCGCTGACCACGATGCCCTCGGCGCTGCGGCTCCAGTCCCAGCCGTGGTGCTCGACGTATCCGAGCACGCAGTCCGACGGGTCGTCCTCGAACTTGTCGGCACCCTCGGTCAGATAGTGGACGACGGCGTCGAGGTCGGGCTTCGCGTTCGGGATCGACTCGTCGAAGGCCAGGTAGTAGACGCGGTTCTCGTCGCTGAACGTGTGCCCGAGATAGCCGCGCGCCCCCGCCACGCCCATCGCGGTCCAGGCCAGCATCTCGGCCGCGATCTCCGGGTCGTCCGCGTCCGCGATCTCGGCCAGGTTCAACACCGGCTCCGTCAGCTCCTTGATACCGAGCCGGTCGCCCTGCTCGCGCAGCCGCCGGACCCGCTCGGTCAAAGCGGGATTCGCCGACCACGCCTCGGCCTCGGCCCACGCCCAGACCCAGCGGCCGCTCTGGTCGAGCCGGCCCAGCGCGTCCACCGTGAACTCCCGCCCGGCCTGCCGGTAGCGTCCGCTCTCGTGGTCCACCGACCACTCGTCGACCGGCATGAAGTCGAGGAAGGCCTCGATCTGCTCGTACACCCAGGCCGCGTGCCGATTGCCCGCCGCGGTGAACGCCGGGCTGAAACTCTCGCCCTCGACGAGCTCCTCGGCCCCGGCCCCGGCTGCGGGCTCGGACTCCGCGACCGCTCCCGCCGCGGGAGCCCCCGCGGCCCCGGCCGGCTCCGGCGTCCACAGACCAGGTTCCGCTGGCTTCACCTCGGGCGCGGCGACAGGGGCAGGGTCGGCCGCCGGGGCCGGGGGAGTCGGCGCGGGCGCCGCCGGCACCCCGCTCGCCGCGTTCCGCCTCGCCGCGGCCAGGTGCTGCAGCATCTGCGCCGCCGCGGCCTGCCGCAGGTCCTCGGCCACCGACGGCATCCGGAAACCACGTGCCCTGATGTGCTCGACGAGCTCGACCTGCGGAGGCAGGTGGTAGCGGTGCAGGTAGTAGCCGACCGCCGCCGGCCAGATCCACTCGCCGTCCGTGTGATACGCGCGCGGCACCACCAGACCCGCGCCCGGGGACATCTCGTCCTCGCCGGTCTTCGTCGTCGCCAGCGCCACCGGAGCCTTCGTCAGATACGCCGTGAGCGCACCCAGCTCGCCGGGGTCGACCTGCGGCCGGTTGATCAATACCCCGCCGCTCGGCCCCCGCCCGTCGAAGACCTCCGCCACCAGTAACCGCCGCGAAGAGCCTTCAGGCTCCGCACCTAGTTGCCCGCCACTCACGCTGAGGACTCTCCTCGCCACTGTCTCAACGTCCGACACCTCGCGAATGGACAGTTTACCGAGGGCCTACCCGTTGGTGTCCATCGTCGCGGGCAGCCGGACCGCGACAGGGTCCCCGGGCTGCAGCCGCAACTCCTCCGCGGCCGAGTTCGTGTTGCGGGCCAAGGCGAACAGACCCGCCGAGTCCAGATATCCGACCGCCTCACCCGGACGCACGTCCGCGTGGCTACGGCCGAACGGCACCTTCACCACGCCGATCCGGCAGTGCACCTTCAACGTGTCGCCGACCCGCAGCCCCGCGGCCTCGAAAAGCCCGGCCTCCAACGTCGTCTGCACCGTTCCCCAGCGGTCCACGCTCAGCACCTCACCCTCCAGCCGATGCGCCGTCAGCCGCGAGACCGGCTTGGGCAGCTGCACCAGCGCCTCGATCGGCACCTTGGGCCCGAGCACCGTCGGATCCAGGCCCCCGGCCAGGTGCGCGGCCACCGGAGCGAACATGTCCCGGCCGCGGAATGTCGAGGACACCGGCTGCCGCAGGTACGTGCGCGCGGTGATCTCGAACGCCGCCTCCGCCCCGCCGAGCGCCTTCGCGGCCGGCAGCAGCAGGCCGTTGTCCGGGCCGACCAGCACGGTACGCCCGGCGACCACGGCCAGCGCGCGCCGCCGAGTGCCCGCCCCCGGTCCCGTCGCCGGATCCACCACCGCCAGCAGCACCCCCGGCGGCAGGTCGGGCGCGGCCTGCGCGAGCAGCGCGGAGCCCCGGCGCAGATCGCCGGGCGGCACCTCGTGGCACAGGTCGATCACCCGGGCCGTGGGCGCGGTCGACGCGATCACTCCGTGGCACACACCGACGTGGCAGTCGCTCAGACCGTAGTCGGACAGGAAGCCGATCCAGGAGATCCCCGCGGTCGCGTTCATTGAGGCACCGTAGTGCGTCCACGTGGCCGCGACGTGGACCGGCGGTGAACCGTGCAGGGGCGAGTCGTGCACCGGACAGGCCCGGCCTGGTCACGCGCTGTGACTTGACGGGCATGCGGACGTGTCCGGATCGGGTCCGTCCCCGTGTGGGATGATCGGGGCATGTTGCGATGGCTCACCGCAGGCGAATCCCATGGTCCGGCCCTCGTCGCGATCGCGGAGGGACTACCCGCCGGGATCGAGACCTCGACCAAGGACCTCGCGCACGCGCTGGCCCGGCGACGGCTCGGATACGGCCGCGGCGCCCGGATGAAGTTCGAGCAGGACGAGGTGACGGTCCTCGGCGGCCTGCGCCACGGACTGACCCAGGGCGGCCCCTTCGCCGTGCAGATCGGGAACTCGGAGTGGCCGAAGTGGCGCACGGTGATGGCCGCCGACCCGGCCGAGGGCGTCGGCGAGCTCGACGACCTCGAGCCCGGCACCGCGAGCCAGGCCCGGAGCGCCGCGCTCACCCGGCCCCGTCCCGGCCACGCCGACCTCGCCGGCATCCAGAAGTACGGATTCACCGAGGCACGCCCGGTACTCGAGCGCGCCAGCGCCCGCGAGACGGCCGCCCGCGTGGCACTCGGCGAGGTCGCCCGCGCGTTCCTGAAGCAGGCCGCGGACGTCGAGCTGGTCTCGCACGTCGTCGAACTCGGCCCGATCAAGGCCCCGGCCGGCCTCGTCCCGCAGCCCGCCGACGAGGAGCGGCTGGACGCCGATCCGGTGCGCTGCCTGGACGCCGACACCTCCGCGCGGATGGTCGCCGAGATCGACCAGTGCCACAGGGAGGGCGACACCATGGGCGGCGTCGTCGAGGTGCTGGCCTACGGCCTTCCGCCGGGCCTCGGCAGCCACGTGCACTGGGACCGCAGGCTGGACGCGCGCCTGGCCGCCGCCCTGATGAGCATTCAGGCGATCAAGGGCGTCGAGTTGGGCGACGGCTTCGAACTCGCCCGCGTCCGCGGCTCGCAGGCGCAGGACGAGATCGAGCCCGGGCATCCCGGCGTGCACCGGAAGAGCGGGAAGTCGGGCGGCACCGAAGGAGGCATGTCCACCGGCGAGGCGCTGCGCGTGCGCGCCGCGATGAAGCCGATCTCCACGATCCCGCGCGCCCTGGCCACCGTGGACGTGGCCACCGGCGAGGCCACCACCGCGCACCATCAGCGTTCTGACGTGTGCGCCGTGCCCGCGGCCGGGATCGTGGCCGAGGCCATGGTCGCGATGGTGCTGGCCGACGCGCTGCTGGAGAAGTTCGGCGGCGACAGCGTGGCCGAGACCCGCCGCAACGTACAGGCTTACCTCGCCGAACTCGACGAGCGCGGGCTGGGGGTGCACTGATGCTGCAGCGGCCCCTCGCCGTCCTCGTCGGCCCGCCCGGATCCGGCAAGTCCACCGTCGGGGCGGCGCTCGCCGAACGGCTCGAAGTCCCGTTGCGCGACACCGACCAGGACGTCGAGACGCTGACCGGAACGACCATCGCCGAACTCTTCGTCGACCGCGGCGAGGAGTACTTCCGCGAGCTCGAGTCCGAGGCCGTGCGCGCCGCCCTCGAGTCGCACGGCGGCGTGCTCTCCCTCGGCGGCGGCGCCATCCTGCGGCCCGAGACCCGCAAGGCCCTGGTCGCGCACTACGTCGTCTGGCTCGACGTGAACGTGCCCAGCGCCGTCAAGCGCCTCGACATGAACGTCGCCCGCCCGCTGCTGCTCGGCAACGTGCGCGGCCGCTTCATCGCACTCGACCGCGAGCGCCGTCCGCTCTACGAGGAGATCTCCACCGTCCACGTGGACACCAGCGAGATGAGCATCGAAGAGGTCGTCGACGAGCTGTGCGGCCGGATCCCGCACGGCACTAAGGAGTCCTGAAGCCTTGAGCACCACGCGCATCCCCGTCGGCGGCGACTCGCCCTACGAGGTCGTGGTCGGCCACGGCCTGCTCGACGAACTGCCGAAGATGCTCGGCGAGAAGGTCGCCCGGGTCGCGGTCATCCACCCGAAGGCCCTGGCCGCGACGGGTGAGGCGGTGCGCGCCGACCTCGCCGCGGCCGGCCTGAAGGCGATCACCGTCGAGGTCCCGGACGCCGAGGAGCAGAAGTCGGCGCAGGTCCTCGCGTACCTGTGGACCGTGCTCGGCCAGTCCGGCTTCACCCGCACCGACGCGATCGTCGGCGTCGGCGGCGGCGCGACGACCGACCTGGCCGGGTTCGCCGCGGCGACCTGGCTGCGCGGCGTGCGCGTGGTGCAGATCCCGACGACCGTGCTCGGCATGGTGGACGCAGCCCTGGGCGGCAAGACCGGCATCAACACCACCGAGGGCAAGAACCTCGTCGGCGCGTTCTGGCCGCCCGCCGGCGTGCTGTGCGATCTCGGCGCGCTGGAGTCCCTGCCGCGCAACGACTACGTCGCCGGGCTTGCCGAGGTCGTCAAGTGCGGCTTCATCGCCGACCCGCGCATTCTCGAGCTGATCGAGAGCGACGTCGAGGGAGCGAAGTCGTTCGACGGCCCGCACACCCAGGAGCTGATCGAGCGCGGGATCCGGGTCAAGGCCGAGGTCGTCTCGCAGGACCTGCGCGAGTCCGGGCTGCGCGAGATCCTCAACTACGGCCACACTCTCGGCCACGCCATCGAGCGCAACGAGCGCTACCAGTGGCGGCACGGCGCGGCCGTCTCCGTCGGCATGGTCTTCGCCGCCGAACTCGCGCGGCTGGCCGGACGGCTGGACGAATCCGTCGTACGCCGCCACCGCGACGTGCTCGGCGCGCTCGGCCTGCCGATGAGCTACGACGCCGAGGCCTGGCCCAAGCTGCTCGAGACGATGCGCATCGACAAGAAGTCGCGCGCCGACGTCCTGCGCTTCATCGTGCTGACCGACCTCGCGAAGCCGACCGTGCTGACCGGACCGGACATGCAGCTGCTGGTCGGCGCGTTCGGGGAGATCTCGCGTTAGCCGCTAGACTCGAGTGATTAAGCATTCCCTCTAGCTAGGAGTCACCCGGCCGTGGCCTCGACCAACGACCTCAAGAACGGCATGACGCTCAACCTGGACGGCGAGCTCTGGAACGTCGTCGAATTCCAGCACGTCAAGCCCGGCAAGGGCCCGGCCTTCGTGCGTACCAAGCTCAAGCACGTGCTCTCCGGCAAGGTCGTGGACAAGACCTTCAACGCCGGCATCAAGGTGGAGACCGCGAACGTCGACAAGCGCAGCATGCAGTACCTCTACAAGGAGGCTGCCGACTTCGTGTTCATGGACCTGGACACCTACGACCAGATCCACGTCTCGGGAGACACCGTCGGCGGAAACGCGGACTACCTGCTGGAGAGCGCCGAGGCGATGGTGGCCACGCACGACGGCGTGCCGCTGTACATCGAACTGCCGGCCGCGGTCGAGATGGTCATCACCTACACCGAGCCCGGCCTGCAGGGCGACCGCTCCACCGGCGGCACCAAGCCCGCGACCGTCGAGACCGGCGCCGAGATCCAGGTACCGCTGTTCATCTCCACCGGCGAGAAGGTCAAGGTGGACACCCGCGACGGCAAGTACCTCGGCCGGATCAACAGCTGAGAACGCTGACGAAACCGAATACGCGGCGACGAGTGATCTGAGACGGAATAGTGGCAACTCGCAACAAGGCACGCCGACGCGCGGTGGAGATCCTCTACGAGGCCGATCTGCGCAGCGTCAGTCCGTCGACCGTGCTCGCCGACCGGATCGCGCGGGTGCAGCAGCAGACCCCGCAGGACTCGGATCCGCGGATCGGCGAGTACGCGGTGGAGCTCGTGGAGGGCGTGGCCAGGCATCAGGAGCGGATCGACTCGCTGATCGAGACGTACTCGGTGGGCTGGCCGCTGGACCGGATGCCGGCCGTGGACCGGAACGTGCTGCGCCTCGGCGTCTACGAACTGCTCTGGCAGGAGGACGTGCCGGACGTGGTGGCCATCGACGAGGCGGTCGGCCTCGCGCAGCAGCTGTCCACCGACGAGTCCCCGCAGTTCGTGAACGGCCTGCTCAACCGCATCATGGAGCTCAAGCCCTCACTGCAGCGCTGAGCCCTCGCGACCCATTCCGCTTCGCCCGCCCCCGGATTTGACGGTGGCGTGCGAAGCGCGTAACGTAGTCCAACGTCGCCAAGAGCGGATGGACCGGGTTCCCGGCCGGACGCGGTGCGATATGAGCAGTGCGGTCCATTTACTCTGTGAGCTGAGATCCCCGTCGGCGGAGTCGGCTGGGATCGGTTTTTCGTCGCCCTTTCGGGTGGTACGGAAAACCCCGGTGGATAAAGCCTCCGGGAAAGTCTGCTAGAGTTAAGGACATCGCAAGGGAAACCGCGCGAAAACAGCAACAAAATCGAAGTGGCGCCGGTCGTCGAAGCGGTTCTTAGGGATCGTGGTAGGCGGTGAGTGTGTCTGTTTCTTGAGAACTCAACAGTGTGTCATTTGTCTATGATGCCAAATGTTTTGTTTGGCTGATTTGATCCCGACCTCCGTCGGGATGTTGATTGGCCAGGTATGGAATTCTTTTTTGGAGAG
>NZ_DASZKT010000266.1:0-66714 GCF_035552695.1 Actinospica sp. | reverse complement strand
CGCTCGGCTACCGGGTCGCGGTCTCCCCGGACCGGGAGCTGCACGTCACCAGCATGCTGCGGCCGGGCGCGGTGATGGCCGCCGCGCGGCTGGCGGGCGACGGGTGACGGCCGCTCAGCCGCCCTCGGGCCGGCGCCGCAGCAGGCCCGCGAGCAGCGAGTCGAGGCCGAGTTCGAAGGCCGCGTCGTCGATGTCGCGGGATCTGGAGGCGAGGAGGTGTGCGCGGCGGAGGTGGGGGTAGTCGGCGCCGTAGAGGTCGGGGTCTTCGGAGAAGCCGCCGGCGAAGGAGCCGAGGGCGGCGCCGGCTACGAAGAAGCGCATGAGGGCGCCGATCTCGGTGGCCTCGCGCGGGGGCCAGCCGGCGCGGACGGTGGCGCCGTACACGGCGTCGGCGAGGCGCAGGGCGGAGGGGCGGCGGCCCGGGCCGTGCACGGCGACCGGGACGAGGTTCGGGTGTGCGGCGAGGACGTCGCGGTACGACCTGGCCCAGTGGCGCATCGACTCGTCCCAGGGCAGGTCGGCGTCCGCTAAGCCGTCCAGGTCCACTTTCCCGATCACGGCCTCGGCCACGGCCTCCACCAGGTCGTCCATCGTGGCGAAATGGTTGTAGAGACTCGGCCCGCTCACCCCGAGCAGCCCGGCCAGCCGGCGCGTGGTCAGCGCGGACAGGCCCTCGGCGTCGATCAGCGCGAGCGCGGTGGTGACGATCTTCTGCCGGCTCAGCAGGGGTGCGCGCGGACGTGCCATCGGTCACACTCCCTGTTCCCTCGTGGCGTTCTGCTGGACTACAGTCTAAAACTAGCAGTGTTAGTTTACGGAAGGACCGGGCATGGACCTGTCGCTCAGCGAGGAGCACGAGGCGCTGCGCCGACTCGCGGCCGAGTTCACCGACCGGGAGATCGCGCCGCACGCGACCGCCTGGGATCGGGCCGAGCAGGTGGACGCGAAGCTGGTGCCCAAGCTGGGTGACCTGGGCTTTCTCGGGCTGACCATCCCGGAGGAGTACGGCGGCTCCGGCGGCGACCACTTCGGCTACGTGCTGGTGCTCGAGGAGCTCGGCCGCGGCGATTCTGCGGTGCGCGGGATCGTCTCCGTGTCGCTCGGGCTGGTGGGCAAGTCGATAGCCAAGTGGGGGACGGAGGAGCAGAAGCGGCACTGGCTGCCGAAGCTCTGCTCCGGGAAGTCCCTCGCCTGCTTCGCCCTGACCGAGCCGGACAACGGATCCGACGCCGCCAACCTGCGCACCAAGGCCGTGCGCGCGGGCGACGAGTGGGTGATATCGGGCTCGAAGATGTTCATCACGAACGGGACCTGGGCCGATGTCGCGCTGGTGTTCGCGCGGACGGGGGAGGCCGGGTACAAGGGGATCAGTGCGTTTCTCGTGCCTACGGATCTCCCGGGATTCGAGCGCAAGGAGATCCACGGGAAGCTGGGGCTGCGGGGGCAGGCCACGGCGGAGCTCGTGTTCGATCAGGTGCGGGTTCCGGCGACGGCGATGCTCGGCCCGGAGGGCAAGGGATTCTCGGTCGCGATGTCGGCGCTGGCCAAGGGGCGGGTGTCGGTCGCCGCGGGATGCGTGGGGATCGCCGAGGCCGCGCTGCGGGCTGCGGTCGGGCACGCGACGACCCGGATCCAGTTCGACGGCAAGGTGATCGCGCACCGGCAGCTCGTGCAGGAGCTGATCGCGGCGATCGCCACCGACGTGGACGCCGCGCGCCTGCTGACCTGGCGCGCAGCGGACTTGATCGACCGCGGGCTCGACTTCGCCCGCGAGTCCTCGATGGCCAAACTCTTCGCCTCCGAGGCCGCCGTACGCAGCGCCAACAACGCCCTGCAGGTCTTCGGCGGCTACGGCTACATCGACGAATACCCGGTCGGCAAGCTCGTGCGCGACGCCCGGGTGATGACGCTCTACGAGGGCACCAGCGAGCTCCAGAAGCTGCTGATCGGGCGTGCCCACACCGGAATCAACGCGATCGCCTAGGAGAGAGGACTCCGATGGAGCCCGTATACATCGCGGCGGCCCGGCGCACGCCGATCGGGAAGCTGCGCGGCGGCCTGTCCACGGTGAGACCGGACGACCTGGCCGCGGAGGTCATCCGCGACCTTGTCACAGGGCTGCCGAATCTCGACCCCGCCGAGATCGAGGACGTCTACTGGGGCAACGCCAACGGCGCGGGCGAGGAGAACCGCAACGTGGCGCGGATGGCCGTGCTGCTCGCCGGCCTGCCCGACTCCGTGCCCGGTGCCTCGCTCAACCGGCTGTGCGCCTCGGGTATGGAGGCGTTCACCGTCGCCGCACGCACGATCGCCGCGGGTGAGGCGGACATCGTGCTCGCGGGAGGCGTCGAATCGATGTCCCGTGCCCCCTTCGTGGTGCCGCGGCCGGACGACGCGCTGCCGAACAAGATGGAGATGGTCGACACACGCCTCGGCTGGCGGCTGGTCAACCCCAAGATGCGCGAGCTGCACGGCCTGCTCTCGATGGGCGAGACGGCCGAAGAGGTCGCCGAGCGCTACAACGTCCCGCGCGAGCGGCAGGACGAGTTCGCGCTGCGCTCGCACCGGCACGCCGCCGCCGCTTGGGAAGCAGGGCACTTCGACGCCGAGGTGCTGCCGATCACCAATCCCGCGGGCGACGTGGTGAGTCGGGATGAGTGCATCCGGGCGGATACGTCGCTTGAAAAGCTCGCGGCACTCAAGCCGGTGTTCCGCAAGGGCGGCTCGGTCACGGCCGGGAACTCCTCGCCGATGAACGACGGGTCCGCCGGCCTGGTGCTCGCCTCGGAGGCCGGGATCGCCCGGCTCGGCGTCGAGCCGCTGGCGCGCTACGTGGCCGGGGCATCGGCCGGCGTGCACCCCGACATCATGGGCGTCGGCCCGATCCCCGCTGTCGGCCGGGTGCTCGCGCGCGCCGGCTGGAAGCTGGGGGACGTGCAGACCGCCGAACTCAACGAGGCCTTCGCCGCGCAGGCGCTGGCCGTCGCCGACGGACTCGGGATCGACCCCGAACTCGTCAACCCGTCCGGCGGCGCCATCGCCATCGGACACCCGCTGGGCGGCTCGGGCGCCCGGATCGTCACGACCCTGATCCACCGGATGCGCCGGGAGGGGCTGCGCCGCGGCCTCGCAACCATGTGCGTCGGCGTGGGGCAGGGCACTGCCGTACTCATCGAAGGGATCTGAGATCGTGAGCAAGCGTTTCGAAGGCAGAGTCGCCGTCGTCACGGGTGGAGCGCAGGGGATCGGGGCCGCGATCGCGAGCCGTCTGGCCTCCGAGGGCGCGGCGGTAGCCGTGGCCGACCTGACCGCCGAGCGCGGCGCGGAGACCGTGGAGGCGATCGTCAAGGACGGCGGGCGCGCCGCGGCCTACGGCGCCGACGTGTCGAAGACGGAGGACGTGCAGACGCTGGTGGCGGCCGTCGTCGCCGAGTTCGGCAAGGTCGACATCCTGGTCAACAACGCCGGGATCACCCGCGACAACCTGCTGTTCAAGATGACCGACGAGGACTGGGACTCGGTCATCGCCGTCAACCTGCGCAGCGCGTTCGTGATGTCCCGCGAGTGCCAGAAGCACTTCGTCGCGCAGAAGTACGGCAAGATCGTCTCGCTCTCCTCGCGTTCGGCCCTCGGCAACCGCGGACAGGTCAACTACGCCGCGTCCAAGGCCGGAATCATGGGTCTGACCGCCACGCTGGCGATCGAGCTCGGCCCGTTCGGCGTCAACGTGAACGCGGTCGCGCCCGGCTACATCGCCACCGCGATGACCGACGCCACCGCGCGCCGCGTCGGGCTGGACCCCGCGGAGCTGAAGAAGGCCGCCGCCGCCGAGACCCCGGTCCGCCGCGTCGGCGAGCCCGAGGACATCGCCGCCACCGTCGCGTTCCTCGCGGCCGACGAGTCCTCGTTCATCTCCGGCCAGACGATCCAGGTGAACGGCGGTGCCAACCGATGAGCCCGAGGGTGCTTCAGGCGAGCGAGCTCAAGAGCCTGGTCGGCGAGGACCTGGGCACGAGCTCCTGGGTGACGATCGGGCAGGACCGGATCGACACGTTCGCGGACGCCACGGGCGACCATCAGTGGATCCACGTGGACCCGGAACGCGCCAAGGACGGCCCGTTCGGCTCGACGATCGCGCACGGATTCCTCACCCTGTCGCTGATTCCGGCGCTGGCCTGGGAGGTGTACACGGTCGAGGGAGCGCGGCTCTCGGTGAACTACGGTCTCAACAAACTGCGTTTCATCACGCCGGTGAAGGTCGGCTCGCGGGTTCGCGCGCACGTCTCGATCGCCTCGGTCGAGGACGTGCCCGGCGACGCGCTGCAGGTGGCGGCGAGTGTGACGATGGAGCTCGAGGGCGCGCCGAAGCCCGCGGCCGTTGCCGAGACCTTGTCACGCATCTACCTTTGAGCCATCCGAACCGATTGAAGAACTGGAGTACGCAATGACGCTCTCCCTGGCAGCCGTCCTCGCCGAACCCGCCTGGCGCCGGCCGGACAAAACCGCGGTGATTCAGGGGACTGAGCGTCTGTCGTACTCCGAGCTGTGGGCCCAGTCCCGCGGCCAGGCGGCGGCGATCCGGGAACTCGGCCTGCGGCCGGGCGACCGGGTCGCCCTGATGAGCCCGAACGTGATCGACTTCCCGCGCACGTACTTCGCGATCCTGGCCGCGGGCGCCGTGGTCGTGCCGATCCACATGCTGCTGACCCCGGACGAGATCGCGTACATCCTCCGCAACAGCGGCGCCAGGCTGCTGATCGCGCACGCCGTCCGCGCGGAGGACGCGGTCAAGGCGGCCGCGCAGGCCGAGGTGCCGGTGCGGCTCGTCGGACCCGTTCCCGAGGAGGCGCCGCTACCCAAGCTGGCGGACGAGGTCGCGAAGGTCGAGCCGCTGACCACGTACGTCTCCCGGCAGCCCGAGGACCCGGCCGTGGTGATCTACACCTCGGGCACCACCGGCAAGCCCAAGGGCGCCGTTCTCACCAATCTCAATATGGTGATGAACGCGATGGTGAACGGCTACGACGCCCTGAACACCGCCAAGGACGACATCGCCCTCGGCTGCCTGCCGCTGTTCCACATCTTCGGCCAGACCGTCTCGATGAACACGATCTTCCGCATCGGCGCGACGGTCGTCTTCCAGCCGCGCTTCGAACCGGACGAGGCCATCGACCTGATCCTCGAGCACCAGGTCAACAGCTTCCACGGCGTGCCGCAGATGTACCTCGCGCTCGTGCAGGCGGGCAGGGCGCGCCGCGCGGCGGGCAGGCCGCTGCCCAAACTGAAGCTCGCGGTCTCCGGCGGCGCGGCACTGCCCGCGGCGGTGCTCGAGGCCTTCAACGAGACCTTCGACGCGGACATCCTGGAGGGCTACGGCCTGTCCGAGACCTCGCCCGTCGTCACCGTCAACCAGCCCCCGCTCGGCACCCGCGCCGGCACCATCGGCCACGCGATCTGGGGCGTCGAGGTCGAGATCGCGCGGGCCGAGGTCGAGGGCGTCATCGAGTTCGTGCCGCGCGGCGAACTCGGCGAGATCGTGGTGCGCGGCCACAACGTGTTCGCCGGGTACCTGGACAACCCGGAGGCGACCGCCGCGGCCATGGTCGACGACTGGTTCCGCACCGGCGACCTCGGCACCAAGAGCGAGGACGGCTTCGTCACCGTCGTCGACCGCAAGAAGGACATGGTGATCCGCGGCGGCTACAACGTCTACCCGCGCGAGATCGAGGAGAGCCTGCTGCGCCACCCCGCGATCCGCGACGTCGCCGTCATCGGCCTGGCCGACGAGGTGCACGGCGAGGAGATCTGCGCGTGCGTGATCCTCAACGATGGAGCCACTTTGACGGCCGACGAGCTGATCGAGTGGTCCCAGGAGCGGCTGGCGAAGTACAAGTACCCGCGCCGCGTGGAGTTCGTGACCGAATTCCCGCTGGGCCCGTCGATGAAGGTGCTCAAGCGCGAACTTCGTGACCGTTTCGCGCACTGATTCCTGATTCGGTTCCGGAACAGCCACGGGCTCGCGACGGCGGAAACCGGGACCCGCGCCGCGCGGTCCACCCATCGGAAGCTGAACATCAGCTGAGGGAGGGGTGGTCGCGATGGGCTACGACGAGGATCCGCGGCAAGCCGCCGGGCCGCAGCGCGACGGCGAGCCCGCGCGGTACGGAGAGCCCGCGCCGTGGACGCCCTCGTATCGTGAGGAGCCGAGCGCGCACCCGGCGTCTTACCCGCCCCGCAGCGGCCGCAGCCGATCCGCCGCACCGCCGCCGCCCGCCCCCGGCCGTTCCGGCAGACGCGGGGCCCGGGCCGAAGCGGCGTCCGTCGCCCCGCCCGCCGGGCCGAGCCGGGTCAACGACGACTTAGACCTCGACGAGGTGGATCCCAAGGGCCACGCGCGGAAGCAGGCCGCCGAGGAGTCGGCGCGGGCGGCCAACCCGAAGCGACGGAGCAAGGCGCTGAGGGCGGCCCGGCCTGCGCCGTGACCACGGTCGAGGCGATGACGAACATCCGCATCGACCACTTCGTCGAGCTCACCTTCGACGCCTTCACCGACCTGACGAACGCGGTCAACGGCGTGCAGATCTGCGTCCCGGAGCCGGGCATCAACGACCCGAACTACTCAGGCCTCGTACTCAGCGCCGGGCTGCACACCGTGACCGGCAACCAGGCCCTCGCCTTCGTGCGCGACCGGCACGACCTGGCGAACGGCACGGACCTGAACCGGATCCGGATGCAGCAGCAGTTCATGAGCGCGCTGTTCAGCAAGCTGACCGCGAACGGCACGCTGGAGGACCCGGTCACGCTCTACAAGATCGCGAACGCGGTCACCGGCAACATCACCGTGGACAGCGACCTCGGGCGACCAGGCCGAGGCTGACACCGTCGCGAACCAGGTGGCGGGTTCGGTGGTGAAGGAGAGCTCGAACGTCAGCTCGGTGACCCTGGTGATCGGCACCAATGCGCCGCACGCGGTCGTGGCCTCGTCCTCGTCGAACCCGAACCCGAACCCGAACCCGAACCCGAACTCGAACCCGGACTCGAACTCCGGATCCGGCTCGGGTTCCGCGGCGTCGGCCTCGGCCTCGTCGACCGCGACCATCAGCGCGGAGGCCCGGAACGGCGACGAGAACGTCTGCTCCGACCTGCCGTCCGGCCAGTACGGCGGTCACCCGTAGGGCGTGCGGCGTAGGGCGCGCGGCGTCGGGAACGGATCAGCGCACGTTGACGATGTTCGCGCCGGGCACCGGACCACGGGCCCGGCGCACCGCCCGGCAGCGACCCGAGACGCGCAGTTCCGCCTCCACGTTCGCCGCGGCCACCGGACTGTCCACCAGGAACACCGTCGTCGGTCCCGAGCCGGAGACGAGCGTCCCGCAGGCGCCCGCGGCCCGGCCGAGCTCCAGCAGCTCGCCGATCTCCGGCAGCACCTCCACGGCGGCGGACTGCAGGTCGTTGTACAGCGCGCGGCCGATCGCGATGGTGTCGCGGGAACGCAGCGCCGCCATCAGGTCCGGGTGCACGCCGGGGGCGGGCGCCTGCACGTTCGCACGGCGCCGCTGCAGATCGCAGGCCTCGAAGATCTTCGGCGTGGACAGCCCGGCGTCGAGCACCGCGATGACCCACTCGAGACCGGCGGCCGCGAGCACCGGGGAGATGTGTTCGCCGCGCCCGGTGCCGATCGCCGTGCCGCCGTGCAGCGCGAAGGGCACGTCGCTGCCCAGCTGCGCGGCCATGTCGTGCAGCTCGTCCCGGCGCAGTCCGGTGCCCCACAGCGCATCGCAGGCCACGAGGGTGGCCGCCGCGTCCGCCGAGCCGCCCGCCATGCCGCCGGCCACCGGGATGTCCTTGCGGATCGTCAGCCGCACGTTCGGCTCCACGCCGCACTGCTCGGCCAGCAGCGCCGCCGCCTGCCAGGCCAGGTTCCGCTCGTCGGCCGGCACCTGCTCCACGTCCGAGTCGCGGCGCAGCGGCTCCACCGAGAGCGAGATGCCGCGCGCCGAACGGGCGATCACCTCGTCGTACAGCGAGACCGCGTGGAACACCGTCACCAGCTCGTGATAGCCGTCCGGCCGCAGCGGACCCACGGACAGCGAGAGGTTGATCTTCGCCGGGACCCGCACCGTGACCACCTCCGGCTGGAAGGGTCCCTCGTCCCACGGGGGCTGCTCGGCGGCGCTCACGGTCCCGGCTCCGTTCCCGGCTCGGTCTCGTCCGTCGTCATGTGCGTCACGACGCAGACTCCTTCGAATCATCGGCGGCGCGCGCCGCCGCGATCGCGGCATACTCTGCCACGCCGAGGGACTCGCCGCGTGCGCCGGGATCCACCCCGGCGCGGCGCAGCAGCTCCTCGGCCCGGGCGGGGGAACCGGCCCAGCCGCCGAGCGCGGCCCGCAGGGTCTTGCGGCGCTGCGCGAAGGCCGCGTCCACCACGGCGAACACCTCGGCCCGGGCGACGTCGGCACGCGGCGGCTCACGGCGATCGAGGGCCACCAGGCCGGATTCTACGTGCGGCGCGGGCCAGAACACGTTACGGCCGATCGAACCCGCGCGCCGGACCTCGGCGTACCAGCGGGCCTTCACGCTGGGCACGCCGTAGACCCGGCCGCCCGGCTCGGCCGCCAGCCGGTCGGCCACCTCCGCCTGAACCATGATCAGGATCCGGCGCAGGCTGGGGAAGCGCTCCAGCATGGTCAGCAGCACCGGCACCGCGACGTTGTACGGCAGATTCGCCACCAGCGCGGTCGGGGCCTGCCCGGGCAGTTCGGTCAGCCGCAGCGCGTTCGCGTGCACCAGCTCGAAGTTCGCGGCCAGCCGCGGCGCCCGCTCGGCGATCGTGCCCGGCAGCGCCTCGGCGAGCACCGGATCGAGCTCGACGGCCACCACGCGGCGCGCCGCGTCCAGCAGCCCGAGGGTGAGCGAACCGAGGCCGGGGCCGACCTCGACCACCACGTCGTCCGCGCTCAGCCGCGCGGCCGCGACGATGCGCCGGATGGTGTTCGGGTCGATGACGAAGTTCTGGCCGAGCTGCTTGGTCGGCCGCACCCCCAGCCGGTCCGCCAGCCGACGCACGTCGGCGGGACCGAGGAGGGAGGCTCGTCCTCCGCCCGGTCCCGCCGAATCGTCCTCGGCGCCGTTCAGCTGTGCAGGTTGCCGCATGCCACCGATTCTAGAGGTGACGAGCGCGTGCTCAGCTGAACAGGTAGTGTCCGCACACCGGCCACTGTCCGGAGCCGGCCTCGGTGTACAGCTTCTCGGCCAGCGCCGTCTGGGTGGCCGCGCTCGCGTCCGAGGGCAGACCGGAGCCGCCCAGCGAATCCCAGGTGCCGATCGTGAACTGGTACATCCCGTAGAAGCCGTTGCCGGTGTTCTCGCTCGGGGTGTCCCCGGACTCGCAGGTCGCCAGGGCCGTCCAGTTCAGGCTCGACGCACTCGTGGGCAGCGCCTTGGTGCCCACCGAGAGGACCTCGTTGACCGGCTGCTTGGTCACCGACTCCGAGATCTGCTTCGGGGACTGCTTGGCGCCGTTGACCACGAGCACCGCGTACGTCACGGTCTCCTCGCCGTCCACACCCTGCGTCTTGACCGAGCTCGTGCCGACGTACTGGGTCGAGTCGTTGACCTTGGTCGTCTGGAACGGGAGTGAGACCTGCTTCGTCTCGGTCGTGCCGGTGATCCGGTTTATCGAGATCGTCTCGCCGTCCGCCGGCACGGAGTTCGCCGCGACCGACGGCGCGTCCTGGTTGTGCAGCGTTATCCCGGCCTGCGCCATCGCCGCGGTCACGGTCGGCGCGGTGGTGTTCAGCGGCAGGGACTTGCCGTCCACCAGGAAGGTGACGTGCCGCATCGTGTAGACGACCAGGCCGCTCATCCCGGCGCGCGGGATGTCCGCGGACAATGGCTTGGACGCCTGCGCGCCGGTGGTGCGCACGCCGAGCTCCTGCAGCGCGGCGGCGACCGTCGGGTAGTGCACCCAGGCGGTCGTCTTCACGCCGTTCACGCTGACGTTCAGCGGACGGCCGTAGCGCACGGTGATGGTCTCGTTGTTCGAGGCCGAAGATCCGGGCGCCGGGCTGACCACGTCCTTGCCGCCGGTGCTGATCCCGTCCGCCGTGAGCACCGCGCCGACGCTGCCGGCGAAGGTGTGCACGGTCTGGGTCTGCCCGTCGACGCTCAGCGTGATCGACTTGTCGAAGGCCACATACGTGACCGCGCCCGCGACGAGGGCGGCGAGCACCGTGCCCTGCACGATCCGGCCGAGCGGGCCGGTGCGCGGCCGGGTGCGCAGCACCTTCGGCGGCTTGCCGACGCCGTCGGTCTTCGTCTCCGGACGCGTCGGCGCGGCGGAGCCCTTCGCCCGGCTGCGGCGCGGTCCGGGGACGGGCACCGTGGCGGTGTCCGGGACCGGCTCGGCCACCGGCGCGTCCAGGCCGTAGTCGCCGAGGGACGACGTGTCCAGTGTGGACGGGTCGGCGACCATTGTGTCGGTGGCCAGCGCGGTGCCCGCGGAGTACTGCTCGGCCGCGTACTGGTTCTCAGCGTACGAAGGCTCCGCGTAGCTGTTCGCGTAGCCCGTCTCCGCGTAGCCCGTGTCCGCGTACTCGCCGTACGGCGCATATTCGCCGTAGGACTGGGCATTCGCGTCATAGGTGGCGTCTGCGTCGGTCGAGTAGGCCGGCTCGTAGCTGTTCTGGCCGTGCTGGCCATGCCGACTCTGATAGCCGGACTGCTCGGGCTCGGCCTGCTGGTAGTAATCCGCCGAGGACTCGGCGTACTGGCCCTGCGGGCCGTACTGGTCGTACTGCTGGTACTGCTGCTGGTTGTACTGGTCCTCGTAGTAGTACTCGGCGGCTTCGGACGACCCTTCGGCGCCCGCGTACGGGGCCCCGGCGTATCCGCCGGTCTGACCGCCCGTCAGGTCGGCGTAGCCGCCCTGCGAGTAGTCGGCTCCATAGTCGGGGCTATGAGGGGGGTTCGAGCGCGTACCGCTCACAAGACTCCAGACCTCGTTGATCCCGGGCACGGCGGATTCCGAAGCGGCGCGGTCGTGCGTATCGCGCCGCCGAGCGCGGACCGGGGCCCGCGCCGGTTTCCACCGATCCGGCTACCGAGCATCGGACTTTAACCGACTCCGGGCCAAGGTCGCCATAGCCCGCATGGGTTTTGGAGGCGGTCGAATTGTCCGATAAGCGAGTAGCCTGCACCGCCAAATCAGTGCATTCCGGGGCAGCCTACCGGCCGAGAGTGTGAGCTTTCTCCTACCAATGACCTATTTGGCCTAGCTCGAAGAGGTTGTCGAGAAATGGTTACACGAGTCCGAAGGCGTGTCGGGTGTTCGCATCCAGCGCCGCGCACAGATCGCGCAGGTCCACGCCCAGCGTCTCAGCCATTGAACGCACAGTGTACGGGATCAGATATGGAGCGTTCGGCCGCCCCCGGTACGGCACCGGCGTCAGGAACGGAGCGTCGGTCTCGACGAGCACGCGATCCAGTGGAGTGACGCGCAGAGCCTCGCGCAGCGCCTCGTTCGCCTTGAAGGTGACCGGACCCGCGAACGACAGGTAGTACCCCGCCTCCGCGCACACCCGTGCCATCGCCGCGTCCCCGGAGTAGCAGTGGAACACGACCCGCCCGGGAGCCCCTTGCTCGCCAAGAATTCGCAGCACGTCCTCGTGCGCGTCCCGGTCGTGGATCACCAGCGTCTTGCCGAACTCCTTCGCCAGCGCGATGTGCCGCCGGAACGACTCCTGTTGCGCGGCAACGCCCTCGGGCCCCGTGCGGAAGTAGTCGAGCCCGGTCTCGCCGATCCCGACCACCTCGGGCCGCCCCGCCAGTTCGGTGATCCGTGCGATGGCCTCGTCGAGCGCCGTCGCCCCGCCCGCGCCCCGGTGCGCCCCTCGCCCGGCCCACTCATCCATATCGCCCAATACGAGCCGCGGCGCCTCGTTCGGGTGTAGCGCGACGGTGGCGTGGATTGCCGCGAAGGCAGAAGCCTGCTGAACCGCCCATTCGGACGAACGTACGTCGCAGCCCACTTGGACCAGTGTCGTCACGTTGACCGAGGCGGCGAGCTTCAGCGACTCCTCGGGCGTGCGCTCCTGCATGTCGAGATGCGTATGCGAATCCGCCACCGGCCCCGGAAGCGGCTCCGGCACCGGCGGCGGCACGTCCTGCTTGGACTCCTGCGACTTGCTCCTGGCCATGGGCCCGAGTCTACGGGCCGTGCACCATCTGCCTGGGAGAAGGGCGTCAGCCTCAGCCCTCGGCCCGCTCCTCCAGCCGCGGGAAGAGCACCGCGCCCTTGGTCACGACCGAGCCCGCCGGCAACTGGCCCCAGCGGCCCGCGTCCTGGACCGGCTGCTCGGCCAGCTCGCCGAGCGAGGCCTCGGCGCCGAGCGAGTCCCACAGCGCCGCGGAGGACTTGGGCATGACCGCGTTCAGCAGGACGGCGACGGCGCGCAGCGATTCGGCCGCGGTGTAGAGGATCGTCGCGAGCCGCGCCTGGGCCGCTTCGGACGTGTCCTTCGCGACCTTCCACGGCTCCTGCTCGGTCAGATATCCGTTGACCAGCTTGATGAAGTCGAAGATCGCGTTCAGCCCGCCCTGGAAGTCCAGCGCCTCGCCGATCCGCTCGTCGGCCGTCTTGACCGCGCCGGCCAGCGCGCCGGTGATCGCCTGCTCGGCCGGGCCGTGGTCGGCCGCGGCCGGCAGCACGCCGTCGAAGTACCGATTGACCATCGCCGCGACCCGCGACGCGAGGTTGCCGTAGTCGTTGGCCAGTTCCGAGGTGTACCGCGCGCTCAGGTCCTCCCAGGAGAACGAGCCGTCCTGGCCGAAGGGGATCGCGCGCATGAAGTAGTAGCGGTACGCGTCGGAGCCGAAGTGATCGGTGATCTGCGCGGGGGCGATGCCGGTGAGCTTCGTCTTCGACATCTTCTCGCCGCCGACCAGCAGCCAGCCGTGGCCGAAGACCTTGCGCGGCAGCGGAAGCCCGGCCGCCATCAGCATCGCCGGCCAGATCACCGCGTGGAAGCGCAGGATGTCCTTGCCGACCAGGTGCACGTCCGCCGGCCAGGTCCGCTCGAACTTCTCCTCGTCCGAGCCGTAGCCCACCGCGGTGACGTAGTTCAGCAGCGCGTCGATCCACACGTACAGCACGTGCTTCGGGTCCCACGGGATCGGGATGCCCCAGTCGAAGCTGGTGCGCGAGATCGACAGGTCCTGCAGGCCCTGCTTGACGAACGAGACCACCTCGTTGCGCGCCGTCGCCGGCTGCACGAACCCGGGGTGCTCCTCGTAGTAGGCGAGCAGCTTGTCCGTGTACTGCGACAGCTTGAAGAAGTAGTTCTCCTCGCGGATCGTCTCCACCGGACGATGGTGGATCTTGCAGACCAGCTGTCCCGCGTACTCGCCGGTGCCGTCCTCGACGTCGCCCGGGAGCTTGTGCTCCTCGCAGGCCACGCAGTACAGGCCTTCGTACGAGCCCTTATAGACCTCGCCGGCGTCGTACAGGTTCTGCCAGAACTCCTGCACCCGCTCGGTGTGCCGCTTCTCCGTCGTCCGGATGAAGTCGTCGTTCGCGGCGTCGATCGTCTCGAGCACCGGCAGCCAGGCCTCGCGGACCAGCTTGTCGGTCCACTCCTGCGGGCTCACGCCGTTCGCCCGGGCGGTGCGCAGCAGCTTCTCGCCGTGCTCGTCGGTGCCGGTGAGGTACCACACGCTCTCGCCGCGCTGCCGGTGCCACCGGGTCAGCACGTCACCAGCCGTCGTCGTGTACGCGCTGCCGATGTGCGGCGCGTCGTTCACGTAATAGATCGGCGTGGTGACGTAGTAGGACTGGTCGCTGGAAGCCATGTCGGAATTCTACGGGGTGGCGAACCTCACTCGGTCCCGGTCTTGCCCGCGACCACGGCGTCGAACACCGCGCGCTTGGGCAGCCCGAGTTCGGCCGCCACCGCCGCGATCGCGGTCTTCCGGTGCTCCCCGGCCTGCTCGCGCGCGGTCACGAGCGCGGCGAGCGACTCCGGCGTGTGGTCGGCCGGTCCGGTGGGCGACGCGCCGGAGACCACGACCGTGATCTCACCGCGCACCCCGTCCGCCGACCACGCGGCCAACTCGCCGAGCGTGCCGCGCTTGACCTCTTCATACGTCTTGGTCAGTTCGCGGCAGACGGCGGCGGGCCGGTCCGCGCCGAAGCTCTCGACCATCGCGGTCAGCGTCTCGGTGATCCGATGCGTGGCCTCGAAGAAGACCATCGTGCGCGGTTCGTCCGCCAGCGCCGCGAGTACGCGCTTGCGCTCCCCGGCCTTGCGCGGCGGGAACCCCTCGAAGCAGAACCGGTCCACCGGCAGCCCGGACAGCGCCAGCGCGGTGAGCACGGCGGACGGCCCGGGCACGGCCGTGACCCGGATTCCCGCCTCGACCGCGGCCGCGACCAGCCGGTAGCCGGGATCGGAGACCGAGGGCATCCCGGCGTCGGTGACCAGCAGCACGTGCGCGCCCTCGACCAGCCGCGCGACGAGCTCCGGGGTGCGGGCCGCCTCGTTGCCCTCGAAATAGGACACGACGCGCCCGGCCGGCTCCACGCCGAGTTCCCGGGTCAGCCGGCGCAGCCGCCGGGTGTCCTCCGCGGCGACCACGTCGGCGGTGCGCAGCTGCTCGGCCAGCCGGGGCGGGGCGTCCGCGGGGTCGCCGATCGGAGTCCCGGCGAGCACCAGCAGACCCTCGTTTTGTAGCTGTTTCACGACGACCATCTTCGCTTACTACGCGTTCTCAGAAGCAATCAATACGATGGCGCGCGTGGAGAGCGACGTGGATGACGCCAACCTGATCGAGGACGAGGTCGTCGAGGCCGGTGACCAGGGCCTGCCCGCCGGGGCGAGCCCGCGGCGGCGCTGGCGGCGGATCGAGCGCGGCAAGGTCTGGTGGCGGCCGGCGGGCGGGCCGCGGCCGGCCGAGCGCCCGCCGCTGGCCGAGCGGCTCAACCCGCCGTACTACCCGGAGTTCTTCCGCGGCGCCGGCTGGATCCTGCCGGTGGTCGTGACGTTCATCGGCGGGATCATGCGCTTCTGGGACCTGGCCAGGCCCAACAAGATCATCTTCGACGAGACGTACTACGCCAAAGACGGCTGGTCGATGTGGGTCTACGGCTGGGAGCACAACTGGCAGACCTCCTCCGCCGCCGACCCGAAGCTCGCGGTCGGCGGGGGCTACGGGAGCCAGGGCGCGGCCAGCTTCGCCTCCGGCCCCGAGTACGTCGTCCACCCGCCGGTCGGCAAGTGGATCATCGGCTTCGGCGAGAAGATCTGGGGCCTGAACCCGGTCGGCTGGCGGCTGATGGAGGCCGTGCTCGGCACCCTCGCGATCCTCATCCTCACCCGCACCGCGCGCCGGATGTTCCGCTCCACGCTCATCGGCGTCCTCGCGGGCCTGTTCCTCAGCTTCGACGGCCTCGCCTTCGTGATGGCGCGCACCGGCCTGCTCGACGGCATCCAGATGTTCTTCGTGCTGGCGGCGTTCGGCGCCCTGGTCGTGGACCGCGACAAGGTCCGGGAGAAGGCCGCGGCCTGGGCCGAGGACCACTTCACGGGTACACCGCTGCTCAAGGGCGAGCACGGACCCAAATTCGGCCTGCGCCCCTGGCGGATCCTCGCCGGTTTCATGCTCGGCTGCGCGACCGCGACCAAGTGGAACGCGGTGTTCTTCGTCGCGGCGTTCGCGGTGCTCACCGTCGTGTGGGACCGGGGTACGCGCCGCTCCCTCGGCCTGCGCAACCCGTCGATCGCCACGCTGCGCCGCGACGTGGGCTGGGCCTTCCTGACGCTGCCGGTGCAGATGGCCGTCGTCTTCATCGCGTCGTACGCGGGCTGGATCTTCAACACCTCGAACGGCGGTGGCTACAACCGCTTCTGGGCCAACTCGAACCCGGCCGCCGGCTTCCCGGACGTCCCGTTCAGCAGGCAGCTGACGCAGTGGCTGGTGCCGGACTGGCTGCGCTCGCTGTGGAACTACGTGCATTCCGAGTACCAGTTCAACGCGAACCTCCAATCCCCGCATCCATACCAGTCGAATCCGTGGTCCTGGCTGGTCATGGGCCGCCCGGTCGCCTTCGACTACACCTCGCCGAAGGTGGGCACCAACGGCTGCACCGCGGCGATGCACAGCTGCTCGCAGGAGATTCTCGCGCTCGGCAACCCGTTCCTGTGGTGGCTGGCCACGGCCTCGATCGTCTACCTGCTCTGGCTCTGGATCGGCCGCCGCGACTGGCGGGCCGGGGCGATCCTGTGCGGCATCGCTGCGGGCATCCTGCCGTGGATGCACTACTCCGAGCGCACGATCTTCTCGTTCTACGCGGTGATCTTCGTGCCGTTCATGTGCCTGGCCGCGGCGACGAGCGTGGGCGCGATCATCGGCCGGGCGGACGCGCCACCGGTCCGCCGAGCCTGGGGCGCCGCGGTCGGCGGGGCCATGGTCGTGGCGATCATCGGCATCTTCATCTACTTCTACCCGATCTACACGGACCAGACGATCTCCTATAACGACTGGTCCTCGCACATGTGGTTCCAATCCTGGATCTAGCCGGGAGCACGGCTGGGCTGGGCTGAAATGGATCTGGGCTCGGCGCGGACCGCGTAGGCTTTCCGCGTGGCGAATCTGGTCAATATCGAGTCAGTCAGCAAGGCCTACGGCACTCGCACGCTCTTGGACGGGGTGTCGCTCGGCCTGGCCGAGGGCGACCGGGTCGGCATGGTCGGACGCAACGGCGGCGGCAAGTCGACCCTGCTCAAGCTGCTGGCCAAGCAGGAGCAGCCGGACTCGGGCCGCGTCGTGCACAGCGGCAACACGCACGTGGTCGTGGTCGGCCAGCACGACGAACTCGACCCGAACGCAACGATCCGCGCACAGCTGCTCGGCGGCCGCGAGGCGCACGAGTGGGCCGGTCAGTCGCAGATCCGCGACGTGATCTCCGGCCTGTTCGGCGGCCTCGACGCGCCCGGCTTTCCGCAGGGCCTTGATACGCTCGTCGGCCCGCTCTCCGGCGGCGAGCGCCGTCGTGTCGCGCTGGCGAAGGCGCTGATCGAGCCGGACGCGAGCGACCTGCTGATCCTGCTCGACGAGCCGACGAACCATCTGGACGTCGAGGGCATCGCGTGGCTGGCCCGGCACCTGAGGCAGCGCCGCTCCGCGCTGTTCGTCGTCACGCACGACCGCTGGTTCCTCGACGAGGTCTGCGACCACACGTGGGAGGTCGCCGGCGGCCAGGTGCATGCCTACGAGGGCGGCTACTCGGCGTTCATCCTGGCCAGGGCCGAGCGCGCGCGGATCGCCGACGCCGACTGGGACCGCAAGCAGAACCTGCTGCGCAAGGAACTCGCGTGGCTGCGGCGCGGAGCCCCGGCACGCACGTCGAAGCCCAAGTTCCGCATCGAGGCGGCCAACGAGCTGATCGACAGCGAGCCGCCCGTGCGGGACAGCGCCGAGCTCACCCGCTTCGCCTCGGCACGCTTGGGACGTACCGTCTACGAGCTCGAAGACGTCACGTACCGCGTCGGCGAGGGCGATACGCAGCGCACCCTGCTGCAGCAGGTCACCTGGCAGCTCGGCCCCGGCGAGCGCGTCGGCCTGGTCGGCGTCAACGGTGCCGGAAAGACGAGCCTGCTGCGTCTCCTCACGGGCACCGTCCAGCCCGCCGGCGGCCGCGTCGTCACCGGCGTGACCGTGAAGCCCGCCGTGCTCTCGCAGGAGATCACCGGTCAACGCGCGCCGGGTGAACACAGCATCGACCCGAACCTGAAGGTGCTCAAGGCGGTCGAGGAGATCAAGACCAGCATCGACCTCGGCAAGGGCCGCGAGATGACCGCGTCCCAACTGCTCGAACGCTTCGGCTTCACCGGCGAGAAGCAGTGGACCCCGGTCGGCGACCTCTCCGGCGGCGAGCGGCGCAGACTCCAACTGCTGCGGCTGCTCATGGGCGAACCCAACGTCCTCCTCCTCGACGAGCCCACCAACGACCTGGACATCGACACGCTGCGAGCGCTGGAGGACCTGCTCGACGGCTGGCCCGGCTCGCTGCTGGTCATCTCGCACGACCGGTATTTCCTGGAGCGCGCCACCGACCACATCGTCGCGCTGCTCGGCGACGGAACGCTGCGCATGCTCCCCGGCGGCGTCGACGAATACCTCCAGCGCCGTGCCGCGACCGCCGCTTCGGCCCCGGTCCCGGCCTCCGCCGCCCCGACCGCGCCTGTTTCGTCCTCCGCAGCCAAGGACCAGCGTGCCGCGCAGAAGGACATGGCCAGGATCGAGCGCCGGCTGGACAAGGTCTCCGGTCTCGAGAAGGACCTGCACGACCAGATGGCGGCCGCCGCGACCGACTACGAGAAGGTCGCGGAACTCGACGCCAAGCTCAGGGAACTGACGGAAGAGCGCGAGCGCCTCGAAGAGGAGTGGCTGACGCTCGCCGACTAGCCCGTCCCGCAACCCCCGCGGCCTGCGACACCGGAAGCATGCCGAGCGGGGCGGAGATCTCGGTTCTCAGCAATCTGCTGCAGAACGTCCTACCGCAGAACGTCGTCGGCGAGTTGGTCGCGCACGTCCTGGAGAGCGCCGTCCAGCTTCGAAGAGATCGCCGAGCTGAGTCAACTCCCCAACCTCCGCACCCTCGTCCTCCGCATCCCCGCGCGCAGACAGCCGAACTCGACGCCGTCCAGTCACAACTTCCCGCCATCCGAGTGACCCGCACGTAGCCCTCATACAACCCCACAACTCCGCCATCCCCGCGATTTCCCCCGCCCCGCCGCCGTTCCCGAAGCCACGTCCCTAACGTGGCGATATGACCGATACCTCCCTAACGCCCCGCGAGAACCAGATCCTCTCCCTGGTCCGCGAAGGCCGCTCCAGCAAGGAGATCGCCCGCGACCTCGCCATCACCCGCGCCACCGTCCGCTGCCACGTCCAACGCGTCCTCACCAAGCTGGGCGTAGCCACCCGCCTCCAAGCCGCCGCCCTCCCGCCCCCGGCGCCGGCACCGCCCCCGCCCTCACCCCCGTCCGCGTGCCCATCCGCATCGCCGTCCCCTCCCGCGCCGCCGCTTGCATCCCAAACCGCGCAGCCGTTCCCATCCTTGTCCCTGTCCGCGCCCCCGCTCGCACCTCCAACCGCGCCGCCGCTCCCGTCCCCGTCCGCACCCCCACCCTCGGCCATATCCGCCCTGACCCCCCGCGAGACCCAAGTCCTCCGCTGCATCGCCGCCGGCATAGGGCGCACGGAGATCGCGAAGCGCCTCTTCATGTCCCCCCACACCGTCCGCACCCACATCCAGCGCATCCTCGCCAAGCTCGACGTCCACTCCGCCCTCGCCGCCATGGCCCTCGCCCGCCGAGCCGGCGTCACCCCACAGGAGACCGCCTGACCAGGGGGCGGACGCCGGGAAATGTTGTGGGCGCCGTGGTGGGAGGGCTGGGAGGATCAAGGCATGTCGATGGATCCTCTGCTGGCTGAAGCGCGCGGGCTGTGGGAAGAGTTGGCCCGCGTGCCGGTGTCGTTCGATCCGCTAGGGGGCTGCGGGTGGTGGTGTCGCCGGAGTCGTGGATGTGTCCTCCAGGATGGGTCGGAGTGGTGGTTCTCGGCGGCTCGGCGATCGTCGCCGCACCGAGTGAGGCCGCTGCTGCGGTGATCGGCGAGGCGTTTTCCGGCTTGACGGTTGAAGCAGTGGCGAATGCCGAGGCGGTCGGTTCGGTGCTCCCCGTTGCCGAGGCGCTCGGTCCGGCGACGTTGGGATATCTCGCCGAGGGCGACTTCCGCCAAATGCCGACCGGGTCGCACGTCGTCGACCAACTGGCCGCTGGGAATTCCGAGTTGCACGAGTTGGAGCAGTCGGCGGGCGAAGCCGATGCCGATGAGGCCGGACTCGGCGAGATCACCTCGCCGGCCTTTGCCATCCGGATCGGCGGCGTGGTGGCCGCGGCTTCCGGGTATCGGATCTGGCCGCGCCGGATCGCGCATATCAGCGTTCTGACTGCGCCGGGCCGGCGGGGTCAGGGACTCGCTCGCGCGGTGGCTTCGAGCGCGGTGGCTCACGCGTTGACGGCCGGGTTGCTTCCGCAGTGGCGCGCCCGACCGGCGGCGTCCCGCCGCGTGGCCACCGCGTTGGGCTTTCGCGAACTCGGTGCCCAGCTGAGCTTCAAGCTGCTCTGACACGCGTCGGCGGCGAAATTCCTTTCCGTGCTGGGCTCGGGCCGGATTACGGTACTTGGCATGACGAGTGCCGATCGGGTCGCTGAGACTCCGTCCGTTCGAGATCTGACCGGTGTGGGGCTCGCGACGTCCCGGCTGGTGCTGCGCGAGTTTCGCGAGGCGGATATCGACGCGATCACCGAGGCGTGCCAGGACGGCGAGATCGAGCGCTTCACGATGCTCCCGGTGCCCTATCGGCGGACCCACGCTGAGAAGTTCGTCCGCGAGATCTGCCCGAGCGGACGCGCCGCCGGAACGGATGCGGCGTTTGGAGTCTTCACGGCGGACGCGGCGGACACGGCGACTCTGGTCGGGGCGGTAGGTCTGCACAACCTTGCGCAACTGGACGAACCGGCCGGTGGCAGCGCGGGGATCGGCTACTGGACCGCCCCGTGGGCGCGACGGCGCGGATACACGTCCGAAGCGGTCGGCGCGGTGTGCCGGTGGGGATTCGGAGAATTCGGGCTCGCGCTCATCAGGTGGGATGCGATCGTCGGGAATGAGGGATCGTTGAAGGTGGCGCTCCGCAACGGCTTTGCGCTCGAAGGCACCCGACGCGCGCAGCTACTTCACCGTGGCGTACGCAAGGACCTGTGGGTCGGCTCGCTGCTGTCCGATGAGTTCGCGGACTGTCCAGCCCGCTGAATGTCGCATCCCGAAGGCTCAGGACGGGTGGGAGGGCTGCTTCGGCGATTCAGGCCGAGGCTTCGCCGCCGCGAATGTCGGTGGGATTGGGCAGGATGTCGCGTGTGATGGAGCAGGCGCAAGAGTTCTGGGATGAGCAGGCCGCGAGTTTCGACGAGCAGCCCGATCATGGGCTGCGGGATCCGGCGGTGCGGGCGGCGTGGAGGGATGTTCTGCTGCCGCTGATGCCGTCGTCACCTGCGGCTGTGATCGATCTCGGGTGCGGGACGGGCAGCCTCGCGGTGCTGCTGGCCCAGGCAGGCCATCAGGTGCGCGGTATGGACCTTTCCGGGAAGATGCTTGCTCTCGCCGAGCAGAAGGCCGCGGCGGCCGGCGTGCGCGTGGACTTCCAGTGGGGCGACGCGGCGGCACCGCCCTACCCGCCGGCGTCGTGCGACGTGGTCCTGGCGCGGCATGTCTTGTGGGCACTGCCCGATCCGGCCGTCGTGCTGGGGCGATGGGTAGGGCTGTTGCGTCCTGGTGGACGTCTGGTGTTGATCGAGGGCAGGTGGTTCACGGGAGCCGGGTTGAGCGCGGTCGACTGCCGGTCCCTGGTCCTTCGCCACCGGCAGGAGGCGACCGTGCACAGGTTGGATGCTCCATCGCTGTGGGGCGGGCCCATCCAGGACGAGCGTTACGCGCTGGTCAGCGGACACTGACCGCGCACAGAACCGGCGCCCCCACCTGACTTCACGGTGGGGGCGCCGGACGTGCCTTGGGTCAGGGTACGGAGACCCTCACTCAGCGGGCGTTCTCCTCGGCGGACTCGGTGGAGACCGCCTTGTCGATGCTGGACTGGCCGTGCTGCGCGGCGGTGCCGAGCTGGCTCTGGCCGAAGATCCAGCCGATGTACCTGTTCGGGGCGCACAGGGCGGGGATCAGGGTCGCGGCCTTGGGGGAACCGAGGCCGGAGGCCATGTCGTAGCCCTTGGTGGCCTGGAACAGGCTGCCGGTGTAACCGGACGGCGAGTAGGCGTTGTTGCCGGTCGTCTCGTCCTGGAAGTCCTTGGCGTAGCTGCCCGGGTTCTTCGCCAGGTTGTAGATCGTCGGGTTGATGAAGCCGGCGGGGCCGTTCACCGTGCAGCCGCGGGAGCTGTCGGCGAGGGCGGTGATCGCCGCCATGACGGGGGTGGCGAGGCTGGTGCCGCCGTCGACCAGGACGTAGTCGCCGTTGCTGTCCGCGTAGTTCATCTGCGGGAAGCCGGAGCGCCAGTCGCCGAGGGCCGAGATGTCGGGGACCTGGCGGCAGGTGGCGCCGGTGGCCGCGCCGCAGACGTCGCTGTAGCCGGCGCCGACGAAGCCCGCCTGGTAGTTGGCGCGGCCGCTCAGGCTCTGCCAGATCGACACGCCGCCGCCGGTCGCGCCGCCCTGCACCGCGGAGTCGTTCCACGGGGTGACGGTCGGGTTGCTCAGGCCCTGCATGTAGGTGCCGCCGACGGCGGTGATCCAGAAGTTGTTGGCCGGGTCGTCCACGGTGACCGTCGGGTCCTGCTGGGCCGCGGAGTTGCAGCCCTCGGAGCCGTTGTCGTCGGACGAGGTGAAGAAACTCTGGCCCTGCACCGCCGCCAGCTGCAGCGTGGTGGTCTGGCCGTTCTCCAGCGTGTTGTCGATCGCGCCGGCCTCGCAGCCGCCCCAGGACAGCGAGATCACGTTCGCGGAGTCGGCGGCGACCGGCGCGGCGAAGGTGTCGAGCCAGTCGGCGTCGGTGAACGAGGCGGTGATGTCCGGGCCCTCGAAGTCGACGATCGAGGCCTTCGGGGCGATCGAGGAGATGGCCTCGATGTCCAGCGAGGCCTCGACGCCGACGTTGTTCGTCGCGGTCGGCTGGACCGTGGTGCCGGCGGCGGACGTGTCGTAGCTGACCTTGCTGTGCGAGCCGACGCAGCTCTCGTAGTCGGAGACCGCCTGGTGGTTCACGGCCTCCCACTCCTCGACGGCGACCGTGACGCCCTGGCCCTGGTTGCCGGAGGTGAGCTGACTGGCGTAGCCGTACGCGCTGGCCATGGCGGTCGGCGAGTAGTACGTGCCGCCGTCCTTGCCGGCGTAGCCGAAGTGCGTCAGGTACGAGTCGATCGCGGTGGTGAACGTGGAGCACATCGCGGGGACGGCGCCGCTCTTGCCCGACGACTTGCCGGCCGTGGTGACCGAGGCCGCCGCGCTCCGGGAGTTCTTGGCCGGCGTCTGGTGGTCCGCGCTCAGCTTGAGGAAGTCGTCGAGGCCGATGATGCCGCGGACGTCGCTCGAGACCGACTGGTCCAGCTTCGGCAGCGAGGTCGCGTTGAACGCGGTCTGGCCGTCCGCCAGCTTGTAGCCCGCGAAGCCGATCTTGAAGGCCTGCTTGAGCTGGCCTATCGTGGCGCTCACCGGCACGTAGAAGTTGTCGTCGATCGCCGCGCCGGGGGTCAGGCCGGCCGCCGTGAGCGCCTGGCTGACCGCGTTCACCGTGGACTGCGACGGGGCGAACAGCAGCTGGGTCTGCCACTTCGTCAGGTACTGCTTGTAGAACACCGAGTTCGGGTCACCGACCAGCTGCGCGTACTGGCCGAGCTCGGCGGCGTTGCGCGGCTCGAGGGCGATGTCCACGTTGATCTTGGTGGAGTCGCTCGGCGCCGCGGCGCTCTTGGCCCCGGCCGGCACGGTCGCGATGGAGCCGACCGCGGTGGGGGTGTGTGAGACGGCGCTCGTGGCGGCGTCCGCCTGCGCGGTGCCCATCGCGATGGCGACGGCCAGAGCGGTGATCGGCGCCCCGATCCGCAGGGCGCGGGTTCGCGAACCGGCGGATATTCGGGTCCGTGGGATGCGGGTGTTCCCCATACGGTTCTTCTCGATTCGCTAGCGCGTGGGGGCCGGCCCCAGGTCCCCCGGGGGCATCAATGCCCCGATGCCACACGGCATCGCAGTCCTTGATAACGCAAGGTGGCTACGCGCCGGTAGGGAATCTCTTTGCATTTCTTCATAGTTCCGTGCTTGTCGCCCAGCCGTGATCCAACTGAGATAAATCAGGGGGTGAATATGCCCTATTGTCCGAAACTGTCAGGCAGCGCGACGCGATCGGGGCGGCTGTACACGTTGGCACGGCGGCCGCGGACGAAACCGGCGAGTGTGAGTCCGGACGCGTCGGCCAGTTCGACGGCGAGCGAGGAGGGGGCGGAAACGGCCGCCAGGACGGGGATCCCGGCGGCGGCGGCCTTCTGCACGAGTTCGAAGGAGGCGCGTCCGCTGACCGCGAGCAGCATGCCGCGCAGCGGGAGGCGGCCCTCGCGCAGGGCCCAGCCGATCGTCTTGTCGACGGCGTTGTGCCGGCCGACGTCCTCCCTGATGCAGAAGAGCGTGCCCGCGGCGTCGAAGAGGCCGGCGGCGTGCAGGCCGCCGGTGGAGTCGAAGAGCTTCTGGCGCTCGCGGAGCCGGTCCGGGAGGGAGTAGAGCACCTCGGGGGTGATCCGCACGGGATCGTCGGCGACGGACCAGCAGGCGTTGGCGTGCACGGCTTCGATCGAGCTCTTGCCGCAGATCCCGCAGGAGCTGCTGGTGAACGTCGTGCGGTTCAGCGACCAGCCCGGCTCGGCCACGCCGGGGGCGAGATCGACCTCGACGATGTTGTACGGGTCGTGCTCGTGGCCGTCCTCGCCGTTCCGGTTGTCGGTGCAGTAGCGCATCCGGGCCAGATCCTCCCGGCCGCGCACCGCGCCCTCGCTCAGCAGGAAGCCCGCGACCAGGTCGAAGTCCTCGCCGGGCGTGCGCATCGTGACGGCCACCTGGCGGCCGCCGACCCGGATCTCCAGCGGCTCCTCGGCGGCCACGCTGTCCCGGGCGCCCACGGCCGAGCCGCCGTCCAGCCGGAGCACCGCCGCGCGCGCCGTCACCTTAGCCATGGGTCCAGCGTATGCCGCATCGGGAGCGGACCGGGCCGGACGGGAAAGGCAAGACCCCCGATCCTCCCCTGGGAGGATCGGGGGTCCCGAGCTCAAGACTTGGCTGGAGCTTGGTTCACCTGGGTTCAGCTTGGACCTCAGGCGTGCTCAGACCGCGCGCACGTGCTCGGCCTGCGGGCCCTTCGGGCCCTGGGTGACGCTGAACTCGACGCGCTGGTTCTCCTCCAGCGAGCGGTAGCCCGTGGAATCGATCGCCGAGAAGTGCACGAACACGTCGGCGCCGCCGTCGTCCTGGGAGATGAAGCCGTAGCCCTTCTCCGCGTTGAACCACTTGACCGTACCGGAAGCCATTTCTCTCCTTGATGAAAAACAGGGGGACGTCGAACGAAACGCACACCGTGTGCGCCTCGGGTTGCCGTTTCGTGACTGTCCCGCCCGCTGGGTCCGCAAGGAGGGTGGCGCCGCAAACACAAAGGCCCGCGGCCGTACTCCCGCGGGCATTCAACGAAGCATTCAGGGAACTGCAGCTGCAACCACGACCACCCTAGCACGGCGGGACGCATTGTCAGCGTCACTCGCACGAGTGATTCCGCCGCTGGTCCGACACCCGGAAAACCGGTGGAAATCAGGGGCGCAGACGGCCTACGGTCGTTATCATGCCCTCCCCATCGCCCCTCGGGGGCCAGTTCGCGTCCTTGTGGAGATTACGCCGATATGCCCGGCCCTACCGGGCCAAGATGACCGTCATGCTCTTCGTCGCCCTCGGTTCCACCCTCATCGGGGTCGGCGTCCCGCTGCTCACCAGCTCGATCATCAACGGCCCGCTGGCCAGCGGGGACCGTGCCGCGCTGTGGCTGCTCGGCCTCTACGCGCTGCTGTTCGGCCTCGCCGAGGCAGCGCTGATCCTGACCCGCCGACTCACCCTGGCCAGCAGCGTGCTCGGCATCGAGCGCGACCTGCGCGACGACCTGTACGAGCACATCCAGCACCTCGACGTCGGCTTCCACGACTCCTGGCAGTCGGGTCAGCTGGTCAGCCGGATGACCAGCGACATCTCCTCGATCCGCCGGTTCTTCGGCTTCGCGCTGATCTTCCTGGTGGTCAACGGGGTCACCTTCCTCTCGGTCGGGATCCTGCTGATCGTCATCGACCCGCTGCTCGGCGGGATCGTGGTGCTCTTCGGCATCCCGCTCAGCCTGGTGATCTTCCGTTACGAGAAGATCTACCGGCGCAACATCCGCGCCGTGCAGGACCAGCAGGGCGAGGTGGCCACCGACATCGAGGAGTCCGCCCTCGGCATCCGGGCGATCAAGTCCTTCGGCCGCCGCGACCTGTTCTTCGCGCGGTACGACGCGAAGGCGATCCGGCTGCGTACGCTGCAGCTGCGCCAGATCCGCACCCTGGCGCAGATCTGGGCGCTGATCATCGCCCAGCCGCAGACGGTGCTCGCCCTGATCACGCTGTTCGGCGTGGCCGCGGTGGCCGCCGGGCATCTGAGCCTCGGCACGCTGGTCGCCTTCGTCGCGCTCTACCAGATGCTGGTCTGGCCGATCGAGTCCTCCGGCTGGCTGCTGGCGGCGTCGCAGGAGGCGAACACGGCGGCCGAGCGGATCTTCGAGGTGCTCGACGTCGAGCCGACCATCCGCGAGCCCGCCCCCACCAAGGTCCCGCAGGGCTCGGGGCGACTGGTGTTCGAGAACGTCGGCTTCTCCTACCCGGGCTCGGACGCGCCGCTGCTGACCGGGATCAACCTGGCGCTCGAGCCCGGCGAGACCGTGGCGGTCGTCGGCCCGACCGGCTGCGGCAAGACGACGCTGACCGCGCTGGTGCCCCGGCTCTACGACGTGACCGAGGGCCGGATCCTGATCGACGGCGTGGACGTGCGCGAACTCTCGCTGGCCGAGCTGCGTTCCCGGGTGGCCTGCGCGTTCGAGGATCCGACGCTGTTCTCCGCGAGCGTCCGGGAGAACCTGGTGCTCGGCCGTCCGGACGCGGACGAGGAGCAGGTCGCCGAGGCGCTGCGGGTCGCGCAGGCGGGCTTCGTGCGGGACCTGCCCTGGGGGCTGGACACGCGGGTCGGCGAGCAGGGCATGTCGCTGTCCGGCGGGCAGCGACAGCGGCTCGCCCTGGCCCGTGCGGTGCTCGGGCGGCCGTCGATGCTCGTGCTCGACGACCCGCTGTCCGCGCTGGACATCCACACCGAGAGCCTGGTCGAACAGGCGCTGCGCTCGGTGCTGGCCGAGACCACCGGCCTGGTCGTGGCGCACCGGCCCTCGACCGTGCTGCTGGCCGACCGGGTGGTCGTGCTCGGGCCCGCAGAGAACGGCGGAACCACCGTCGTCGCCCAGGGCACCCACCACGAGCTGCTCGAGACGGAGTCCGTCTATCGCGACCTGCTCTCCCAGAGCTCTGATCTGGCTGAACTCGCCGAGGAGGCCGTCCGATGACCACCACCGTCGACACCGTTCCGGAGAGCTCAGAAGAGGAACCGAGGCAGTCGCTCGACGACTGGCGCGGCGTGGCCGCGGAGGAGAAGGACGAGGTCTCCGCTAAGGGCGGGATCTTCCTGCGCGCCCGCTCCCGTCGGCTGCTCGCCGAACTGCTGCGCCCGCACAAGCGCGGCCTGCTGCTGGCCACGGTGCTGATCGTCGTGGTCACCTGCTTCGAGATGTGCGCGCCCTACCTGGTGTCCATCGGCATCGACGACGGCATGCCCGCCGTCAAGCACGGGGACTGGACCACGATCGCGCTGGTCGCGGCGGGCATCGGCGGCTCGGCGCTGGTCGGCTCGCTGCTCCGGCTCAAGTTCCTCACCCTGGCCGGGCGGATGGGCCAGGACATGCTGCTCGAACTGCGTCGCAAGGTGTTCACTCAGTTCCAGCGGCTGCCGATCGCCTTCCACGAGAAGTACACCTCGGGCCGGGTGATCTCCCGGCTGACCAACGACCTGGACGCGCTCAACGACCTGATCAACAGCAGCCTGGACGGGCTCGTCAGCGCCCTGCTGAACGTCGTCGTCATCGGCACGCTGCTGGCCGTGCTCGACCCGATGCTCTCGATCATCGTGCTGGTCTGCCTGCCCGCGCTGCTCGCCCTGATGGCCTGGTACACCAGGGGCTCGCGGGTCGCCTACCGGCTGCAGCGGGAGACCGTGGCCGCGGTGATCGTGCAGTTCGTCGAGACGCTCAACGGCATCCGCGCGGTGCAGTCCTTCCGGCGTGAGCGCCGGAACCGGGACATCTTCAGCAAGCTGAACCAGGACAACGTGAACGCCAACTCCAAGGCGATGATGATGTTCGGCTGGTTCATGCCGGGCATCGTGGCGGTCGGCGGCGTGGCCACGGCCGCGGTGCTGGTCTTCGGCGGTCTGCAGGTCATGGACCACACGCTGAAGATCGGTCTGCTGACCGCGTACATCCTCTACCTGCGCAAGTTCTTCGACCCGATGCAGGACCTCGCGGTGTTCTACACCTCGTACCAGTCCGCGACGGCCGCGCTGGAGAAGCTGTCCGGCGTGCTCGAGGAGCAGCCCGCGGTGCCCGAGCCGGCCGAGCCGAAGCAGCTGGCCCAGCCGGTGCGCGGCCGCGTCGAACTGGATGGCGTGGTGTTCGCCTATCCGAAGCGTGACAAGGACGAAGAGGCGCGGGTGATCCTGCCCGATCTCGACCTGGACATCGCGGCGGGTCAGACGGTGGCTCTGGTCGGGGCGACGGGCGCGGGCAAGAGCACGCTGGCCAGGCTGATGTGCCGCTTCTACGACCCGACCGAGGGCGCCGTGCGGCTCGACGGCCTGGACCTGCGCGATCTGAGCGACCGCGACCTGCGCCGCGCCGTGATCATGGTGACGCAGGAGAACTTCCTGTTCAGCGGTTCGGTCGCGGACAACATCCGGTTCGGCAAGCCGGACGCCACCGACGAGGAGGTCGAGCAGGCGGCCCGGGCGATCGGGGCGCACGAGTTCATCGAGAAGCTGCCGCAGGGTTTCGCGACGGACGTGAAGAAGCGCGGCGGACGGCTGTCCGCGGGCCAGCGCCAGCTGGTCGCCTTCGCCCGCGCGTTCCTGGCCGATCCTGCGGTGCTGATCCTGGACGAGGCGACCAGTTCGCTGGACGTGCCGAGCGAGCGGCTCGTGCAGCGGGCGCTGCGTACGATTCTGGCCGATCGCACGGCCCTGATCATCGCGCACCGGCTGTCCACGGTCGAGATCGCGGACCGGGTGCTGGTGATGGACGCGGGACGGATCGTCGAGGACGGTGCTCCGGACGCGCTGGTCGCCGGCGCCGTGGACGGCCAGGGGGACGCGCCCTCGCGCTTCGCCGCCCTGCACGAGGCCTGGCGCGAGTCGCTGGTCTAGACGGTCTAGAGGGACGACGGCTTGCGCCCCGCCGCGAAGGCGGCGGGGCGCAGGACCGGGGTCAGCCGACCGGCACGAGCTGGAAGCTCTGCGCGGTGTCGTTGCCGGTGCACGTCCACTGCTGGAACTGCGTGCCGTCGGCCGTGGACCGGTTGGTGTCGTCCAGGCATTCGCTGCCGCTGTTGCGAGCGGTGAAGGTGTACGTCCCGTTCGACAGCGCGGTGGGTTTCCACTGCTGGTTGGTGCCGCCGCCGTACGACCACAGCTGGATCGGCGTCCCGTCGCCCGTGGCGCCGGACCCGCCGGTCACGTCCCATGCCACGGAGCTCGAATTGCGGGTGACCACCTTGTAGTAGCCGCTGTCAGTCGGCTGGAACTGCCACTCCTGGTTGTTGTTTCCCGTGCCGCAGGTCCACTGCTGGACCGCGGTTCCGTTGGCCGTGGAACCGCCGGCGTCGTCGACACACTTGCCGCTGCTGTTGTTGACGACCTGGTACCACGTCGACGAGTTGATGCCGCCGTTGCCGCCCGAACTGAGGGCGGGCCAGGTGAAGGTGGCGACGGCCCGAGCCGGCAGGGTGTAGCTGAAGGACTGGCCGTTCTCCTCGACGTTGAAGCTGTGCGCGTTGGACGTGTCCGAGTTGAGCGCGACCATCGCGGTGGAGCCGTCGGGGTTCTGGAACGCGACGTCCTCGATGTTGCCCGAGCCGAAGGTGTTCGAGTCGACGCGCACGGCGCCGGGCTTGACGAACTTGCTGGCCTGGCCGAGCGAGTAGTACTCGGCGTTGTAGGACGCGCTGCCCGCGTTGTTGTCGACCGTGACCGCGGCGGTGCACGTGGTGCAGTTCATGCTCGGGCCGCCGCTCGGGTCGAGGGCCATGTTCCAGGTGACCACGGACTTGGCCCAGTTGCGGGTGGCGCCGATGATCAGGTTCTCGGTCTGCCAGTCGAGCGAGTCGGCGAAGGTGTTCGCCGGGTTGGCGGACTGGCTGCCCGAGCACTCCGTGAAGTATGTGTCCTTATTCGGGTACGCGTTGTGCACCGTGCTCTGCGCGCTGGGGTCGCCGGAGTAGCAGTGCCACGCCGTGCCGACGGTGTACTGGCCGGAGTCGTTGTTGCCGATGACGGTCTCGGGGAAGCTGGTGTCGTTCCAGTTGTGGTCGTAGCCGAGGATCTTGGTGGACACCCCCGAGCTCGCCAGCGCCGGGCCCAGGTTGTTGGCGATGAACGACTCCTCCTGGGCGGCCGTAAACGTGGAGCCGGGGTAGTTCGACGGCGAGTACTCCGGCTCGTTCTGCGCGGTCATCAGCGAGATCGGCACGCCCGCGGCCTGGTAGGCCTGCGCGAACTTCACCAGGTAGTCGGCGAAGGCCTGGTAGTCGGAGGACTGGAGCGTGCCGCCGATCATCGAGCCGCTGGTCTTCATCCAGCCCGGCGGGCTCCACGGCGTGGCCATCACCGTGATCGAGGGGTTGAGGGACAGCGCCTGCTTGAGGATCGGGAGGATGTACGACTGGTCGTGCGCGATGGAGAAGTTCGCCAGGGACGGGTCGGTCTGGCCGGAGGGCACGTCGTCGTAGCTGAACAGGGACGTCGAGAAGTCCGACGCGCCGATCGGCTGGCGCAGGAAGCTGAGCCCGATGCCGTTCGTGGGGTCGAACAGCTTGGTCATGATCGCGTTGCGCTGGGGCGAGTTGTAGACCAGCCAGGCCGAGGAGTCGGTGAACGAGGCGCCGAAGCCGGTCATGCTCTGGTACGTGGTCGACGGGTTGACCGTGACCGTCTCGCTCGCCCCGCCGGGGCCGGAGACGAAGGCCGCTCCGGCCTGCGGGGAGAGCAGTTGGCTGCCGTCGGCGGTGGTCTCCCAGACCGAGACCGCGGTCGCGGCGGAGGCCTGTGTCGCGCTGAAGGCGATCAGGCCTCCGGCGACCACGGCCACGGTCGCGGCGGTCGCGAGGAATCTGCTGCGAGGGGGCATCATCGTCCCTTTCTTGCGTGGGCACGCGCAGCGGGTGGGCGTGTAACAAATCCTGAAACAAAGCTGAGAAAGTTCCAGCATCCGCAGAAAAGCACGCACCGAGTTCAGCGTCAATGGTCTAGGCCACTTCCGGAACCGGCGGAAAGGCGGCCAATAATCGCCATCAAACGGACATAACTACTCTCGGTGATGTCGAAATCGGCCGCGAAGTCCTACGATCTGCCCATGACCCGGGTATTGCTGGCAGAGGACGACACCGCGATCGCCGACCCGCTGGCGCGAGCGCTGCGGCGCGAGGGCTACGAGGTCCAGGTGCGCGGCGACGGGCCGACGGCCCTGGAGCACGCCCTGTCCGGGGCGGTGGACCTGCTGGTCCTCGACCTCGGCCTGCCGGGCATGGACGGCCTGGAGGTGTGCCGACGGCTGCGCTCCGAGGGCCACGGCTTCCCGGTGCTGGTGCTCACGGCCCGAGCCGACGAGGTGGACACGGTGGTCGGCCTCGACGCCGGGGCCGACGACTACGTGACCAAGCCCTTCCGGCTGGCCGAGCTGCTCGCGCGGGTGCGGGCGCTGCTGCGCCGCGGGGCCCCCGAGTCGGCCAGCACCGCGCGCGGCGTGCGCATCGACGTGGAGTCGCACCGCGCCTACCTCGGCGACGAGGAGCTGAACCTCACCGCCAAGGAGTTCGACCTGCTGCGCGTGCTGGTGCGCGACGCCGGCCGGGTGATCACCCGCGAGCAGTTGATGCGCGAGGTCTGGGACACCACGTGGTGGTCCTCCACGAAGACCCTGGACATGCACATCTCCTGGCTGCGCAAGAAGCTGGGTGACGACGCCGGCAACCCGCGGTTCATCTCCACCGTGCGCGGGGTCGGCTTCCGCTTCGAACGCAGCTGACGCGGCTCGCGGAAGGGGAGACAACACGCGTGCGCGGCAGGTTGATGCGGTCCATGGTGACCGCGGTGTTCGTGGTGACCGCGCTGCTCGGCGTGCCCTTCGCGTTCCTGGATGCCAAGTTCGTCACCCGTTCGGCGCAGGACGCGCTGAACCAGGAGGTCCAGCGGATCGGCATCCTGACGGACGTTCAGCTGGCGAACCGTCAGTTCGACACGCACGCGCTGACGGCGGACCTGTCCGCCGGCCGCGGCGCGCAGATCACCTTCCCGACGGGCTCCCCGCACACCTCGGTGTACATCGGCCCGACGATCACCGACCAGGCGCGCGCGAGCGAGACCTACCAGGGCAAGTACGGCGAACGGGTGATCGTCAGCGAGTCCTGGGCCTCGGTCTCCGGCCGGATCCGGCTGCAGATGGTGCTGCTGGTGGCCGCCGCGCTGGCCGCCTTCGCCGCCGCCGCGGGCGTCGCCTACCTGCAGGCGCGCCGGATCTCGCGTCCCTTCGGTGAGCTGGCCAGCACCGCGGAGCGGCTCGGCGCGGGCGACCAGCGGCCGCGGCACCGGCGCTACGGCATCGCCGAGCTCGACCGGATCGCCGAGGTCATCGACCACTCCTCGGACCGGGTGTCCAAGATCCAGGCCAAGGAACGCAGGCTGGCCGCCGATGCCTCGCACCAGCTGCGCACCCCGCTGACCGCGCTCTCGATGCGCCTCGAGGAGATCAGCGCGGCGGCCGACATGGAGACGGTCAAGGAAGAGGCCGAGATCGCGTTGACCCAGGTCGAGCGGCTTACGGACGTCGTTCAGCGGCTGCTCACCGACTCCGGCGACACGCGCGCGGACTCCGCGGGGGTGCCGACCGACATCGACCTGATCATCCGGCAGCAGATCTTCGAGTGGCGCCCGGCCTTCCGCAGCGCGCGCCGGCTGATCCGGGTGGACGGCGGCCGCGGCCTGCTCGCCGCCGCCACGCCGGGCTCCTTCGCCCAGGTGCTCGCCACGCTGCTGGAGAACTCGCTGATGCACGGCGCGGGCCCGGTCACCATCCGCACCCGTACGGCGGGCGGCTCGGTGGTCATCGAGGTGTCCGACGAGGGCCCTGGAGTGCCGCCCGAGCTCGGTGCCCGCGTCTTCGAGCGGGCGGTCTCCGGCCGCGCCTCGACCGGCCTCGGACTCACCGTGGCCCGGGAACTCGCCGAGGCGGACGGCGGACGGCTCGAACTGCTGCAGCAGCGCCCCCCGGTGTTCGCGCTGTTCCTGCCGCGCTTCGGCTGAGCGGCAGGGCCTGAGCGGCAGGTCTGAGCGGCGGGGGCACGGCCGACGGGTCGCGCCCACGGCCGCAAGGTCCCCGAAGGTCCCCGGGAAAGCGATCGGCCCCGCACCTCCCGGAGAGGGGTGCGGGGCCGTGGCGTAAGCGTACGAACCGCGTCGCCTGGATTCGCCTAGAAGCGGCTGACCCTCGAGAGCAGCGCGCCGGCGCCGGACTTCGGGGCCTCGGAGGCGAGCTCCGAGGTGGGCAGCGGCTCGCTGTACTGGAACTCGTCCGCGGCCAGCGCCGGCTCGGCCTTCGGGAAGATGAAGGTCCGGTAGCACCAGAAGCGGAAGGCCATGCCGATGCCGATGGCCAGGATGAACTTGCTGAAGAAGATCTCCAGGTGGCTGTCCATGTGCATCACGTAGTACGTCAGGGCCGTGATGCCGGTCTGAATGGCGATCGCGATTCCGTTGATGGCCGCGAACAGGACCACCTCGCGGGCGTCGCCGGCGGCGTCGCGCTCCTTGTAGGTCCAGTACCGGTTGCCCAGGTATGCGACGCCGGTCGCCACGACGTTCGCCACGATGTACGCGGTGAGCTCGTCGTTCTTCTGGAAGATCAGGTAGGCGTAGTTGACCGCGATGGTGACGACATAGGAGATGCCACCGACGATGCCGAACTTCGCGACCTCGTGGATCAGATGCTCGACTTTGCCGTATACAGCGCTGACCAATGCCACCGTGGGGTACCTGCCTGACAGTCCGGGAGCGGTTCGTGTAACGAGACTAGCGGCTCCTTCTCAACCGCCCGCCGCCGTGCGACGGGTCGTAGCAGAGCTGTGACGGAGCCTTTGCCGATCGAGGGCCTCGTCGTCCCCAGCAGTAAATTAGAGCATATAAGGATGAAAACGGCCCGTGAATCGGCTTCGGTTAGGCTTGACGCCCGTGAACCCGGCTCACCCCTCCCTCGGTCCCTCGGCCCCGCGCGTCGGCGTCATCGGCGCCGGTCAGCTGGCGCGGATGATGCAGCCCGCCGCGATCGCCCTCGGCCTGCGGCTGCGCGTGCTCTCCGCCGACCCGCAGGACTGCGCCAACCAGGTGGTCCCCGACGTCGTCTCCGGCCATCCGGGGGACATGCGGGCGGTCCTCGACTTCGCCCGCGGCTGCGACGTCGTCACCTTCGAGCACGAGCACGTGCCCGCCGACGTGCTCGAAGCGCTGGTGGCGACGGGTGTCCCGGTACGGCCCGGGCCGGGCGCGCTGCTCTACGCGCAGGACAAGGCCGAGATGCGGGAGCGGTTGTCCGGCCTCGGCCTGCCCTGCCCGGAGTGGACCCGGGTGACCGGCCCGGCCGACGCCGCCGACCTGGCCGGCAAGACCGGCTGGCCGATCGTGCTCAAGGCCACCCGCGGCGGCTACGACGGCCGCGGCGTGTGGGTGGTCGAGGACGCCGACGCGGCCGCACGGGTGATCGCGGAGGCGGCCGAGCGCGGCGTGAGCCTGCTCGCCGAGGCCGCGGTGCCCTTCGTCCGGGAACTCGCCGCGCAGGTCGCGCGCTCCCCGCACGGCCAGGCCGTGGCCTATCCGGTGGTCGAGACGGTGCAAAGGGACGGAATCTGCCGCGAGGTGTACGCCCCGGCGCCCGCCGTGGACGAGGCGCACGCCCTCGAGGCCCAGCGGATCGCGCTGACGATCGCCAAGGAACTCGACGTCACCGGCATGCTCGCGGTGGAGCTCTTCCAGACCGCGGACGGCCGGCTGTGGATCAACGAGCTCGCGATGCGGCCGCACAACTCCGGGCACTGGACCATCGACGGCGCGCTGACCAGCCAGTTCGAGAACCACCTGCGGGCCGTGCTCGACCTGCCGCTCGGCTCGCCCGCGCCGCACGCCCCGCTGGCCGTGATGGCGAACGTCATCGGCCTCGACCTGCCGGACCTCTACCCGGCCTATCTGCACTGCCTGGCCCGCGACCCCGGGCTGAAGATCCACAATTACGGCAAGGACGTCAAGCCAGGACGCAAGATCGGGCACGTGACCGTGCTCGGCGATGACTTCGACGACTGCGTCGAGCGCGCCCGCCACGCGGCGGCCTACCTGAGAGGCGAGATCGATGAGTGACCACCAGAGCCCCCTGGTCGGCATCGTGATGGGTTCGGACTCGGACTGGCCGACCATGCGCGCCGCCGCCGAGGCGCTGGACGAGTTCGGCATCGGCTACGAGGCCGACGTGGTCTCCGCGCACCGGATGCCGAAGGAGATGATCGAGTACGGCGAGCGCGCGGCCGGACGCGGCCTGAAGGTCGTGATCGCGGGCGCGGGCGGCGCGGCGCACCTGCCCGGCATGCTCGCCGCCGTCACCCCGCTGCCGGTCGTCGGCGTTCCGGTGCCGCTGAAGTACCTCGACGGCATGGACTCCCTGCTCTCCATCGTCCAGATGCCGTCCGGCGTCCCGGTCGCCACGATGGCCGTCGGCGGCGCCCGCAACGCGGGCCTGTTCGCCGCCCGCATCCTGGCGACGCAGGACCCCGACCTGCTGGTCGCCATGCGTGAGTTCCAGACCCGGCTCGGCGCCGAGGCCAAGGCCAAGGGCGCCGCGCTGCGGGCCTCGCTGGAGGGGTAGCCGGAGCTACGCGGCGCTCGGCCGCCCCAGCGCGCGGTAGGTGAAGCCCGCGGCGCGCCAGAGGTCGGAGTCGAGGGCGTTGCGGCCGTCGAGCACGCGGCGCTCGGCCACGACCTCGCCGACCGCGTTCGGGTCGAGCTCGCGGAACTCGCGCCACTCGGTCAGGTGCAGGATCAGGTCCGCGCCCTGAGCCGCCTCGAGCGCGCTGTCCGCGTAGGTGAGCGTCGGGAAGTTCTTCGCGGCGGTGTCGTTCGCCTTCGGGTCGTACACGGTCACCTGCGCGCCCTGCAGCAGGATCGAGGCGGCCACGTTCAGCGCGGGCGAGTCGCGCACGTCGTCGGTGTCCGGCTTGAACGCCGCGCCCCAGACGGCGATGCGCTTGCCGAGGAACGAGCCGTCGCACTCCTCGCGCGCGAGGTCGATGGTGCGCGCGCGGCGGCGCATGTTGATCGCGTCGACCTCCTTGAGGAACGCGAGCGCCTGGTCGGCGCCGAGCTCGCCCGCGCGGGCCATGAAGGCGCGGATGTCCTTGGGCAGGCAGCCGCCGCCGAAGCCGAGGCCCGGCACCAGGAACCGGCCGCCGATCCGCGGGTCGAAGGACAGCGCCTTGGACAGCAGCATCACGTCGGCGCCGGCGGCCTCGCACACCTCGGCCATCGCGTTGATGAACGAGATCTTGGTGGACAGGAACGCGTTCGCGGCCGCCTTCACCAGTTCGGAGGTGGCCAGGTCGGTCACCAGCAGCGGGATGCCCGCGTCGGTCAGCGGCCGGTAGACCTCGCGCAGCGCCGCCTCGGACTCGGCGTCCTGTACGCCGATGACGAGGCGGTCCGGGCGCAGCGTGTCCTCGATCGCGTAGCCCTCGCGCAGGAACTCCGGGTTCCACGCCAGCCGCATCTCGTCACCCGCCGGGGACAGCGCGCGCAGCCGGGAGGTGAGCCGGGCGGCGGTGCCGGCCGGGACGGTGGACTTGCCGATGATCAGCGTCGGCACGTCAAGCAGCGGCGCCAGGTTGTCGATCACCGAGTCGATGTACGCGGTGTCCGCCGCGTACTCGCCCTTGCGCTGCGGGGTGTTGACGCACACGAAGTGCACCGTGTCCCCGCGCTCCTCGCCGCCGAACGACGCGAGGTCCGCGTAGGAGTTCGTGAACCTGAGCCGCCCGGACGCGACCTGCTCCCCGAGCAGCTCGTCGAAGCCGGGCTCGAAGAAGGGCGGACGCCCGGCCGCGAGCGCGGCGATCTTCTCGGCGTCCACGTCCATTCCCAGAACCTCGTAGCCCAACGAGGCCATGGAAGCGGCGTGCACCGCGCCGAGATATCCCGTGCCGATGACCGTGATCCGCTTCACCGTTGTCCAACCCTTCTCGCCGAAAGCAACCGCCCTAGAGTAACGACGCAGCCTGAAGCTTGTCAGGAGGCATCGGCCACAGTCCACGGTGGAACTCTTTTATTTTCCCTACCGACGGGTAACATGGGGCTCGTGACCCAGGAATTCGACCTCTACGCCGTCCGGGAAGAGCACGAGCTGCTGCGCGAGTCCGTGCGCGGCCTCGTCGAGAGCAAGATCGCGCCGTACGCCGCGGCCGTCGACCACGACGCCCGGTACCCGCAGGAGGCGCACGACGCTCTGCACGCCGCCGACATGGCCGCGATCCACATCCCCGAGGAGTACGGCGGCGCCGGTGCGGACGCGCTCGCGACCTGCATCCTCATCGAGGAGGTGGCCCGCGCCTGCGTGTCCTCCTCGCTGATCCCGGCGGTGAACAAGCTGGGCACGATGCCGATCATCCTGTCCGGGTCCGAGGAGCTCAAGCGCAAGTACCTCACCCCGGTCGCGCGCGGCGAGGCGATGTTCTCCTACGCGCTTTCCGAGCCGGAGGCCGGTTCTGACGCGGGCGGCATGACCACCCGGGCCGTGCCGGACGGCGACGGCTGGCGGCTCAACGGCGTCAAGCGCTGGATCACCAACGCGGGCGTATCCGAGTACTACACCGTGATGGCCGTGACCGAGCAGGGCATCGGCACCAAGGGCATCTCCGCGTTCGTGGTCGAGAAGGCCGACGAGGGCGTGTCCTTCGGCGCCCCCGAGAAGAAGCTCGGCATCAAGGGCTCGCCCACCCGCGAGGTCTACTTCGACAACGTCTGGATCCCCGGCGACCGCATCATCGGCGAGCCCGGCACCGGCTTCAGGACTGCCATGCGCACGCTGGACCACACCCGCGTGACGATCGCCGCCCAGGCCGTCGGCGTGGCCGCGGGCGCGCTGGAGTACGCGACGCAGTACGTGAAGGAGCGCCGCCAGTTCGGCAAGCCGATCGCCGAGCTCCAGGGCGTGCAGTTCATGCTCGCGGACATGGGCATGAAGCTCACCGCCGCGCGTCAGCTCACGTACACGGCCGCCGCCAAGTCCGAGCGCAACGACCCGGACCTCACCTACTTCGGCGCCGCCGCCAAGTGCTTCGCCTCCGACGCCGCGATGGAGATCACCATCGACGCGGTCCAGCTCCTCGGCGGCTACGGCTACACCCAGGACTACCCGCTCGAGCGCATGATGCGCGACGCCAAGATCACCCAGATCTACGAGGGCACCAACCAGGTGCAGCGCGTGGTGATGGCGCGTCAGCTGCTGAAGGGCTGACCGGAGTCCTCGAAGCCGTATCCGTGCCCTGGCGCGTTCTAGCGCGTCAGGGCACTACTTCGTCGTGCCGGTGACGTCTCTCGGCGCTCGCGTCGCTCTCGTCACTTCATGACGTAGATGACGATGACGATCAGCAGGCCCAGGATGAAGCCGCCGATCATCAGGGACAGGCACGCGCCGAACGTCAGCTGAAGGGCGTCGATCAGCATCTTGGTGGAGTTCGAGCGCTGCGAAGCGCGTCCCGGGGCCTCGGAGCGGGTGGCTCGCACGGGGCGCGGCGCGGCGCGGCGGCGGGGGCCGGGCGTGGGTGAACCGCGGCTCATCGCGCCGCCCACGCCGGGTGTATGCCGCGGTTCGGGTCCGTCGCGGTGAGCACGGCCGCGAGCCGTCGGGCCAGGTCGCGGCAGTCGGTGATGTCCAGCGGCTCCCCGGCGCCGGGGCGCGGCCCGCAGCGGTCGAGCAGGGCGCGGGCGAGGTCCTCGGCGCGCGCGGCGAACGTGTCCGACACCGGGGACGGGTGGCGGCGCGTGAAGCTGCCCCAACGCCGCCGCGTGATGCGGATGATGCGGTACCAGCGTTGCAGGTCGCCGGCGGCGACCGGATTGCCCTCCCGCTGGGCGATGCGCAGGGCGTCGATCAGCACGTCCGAGCTGTCCGGCTGGCTCGTCACTCGGTCTCCCGTCTCCGGCCGCGTCTTGTTTCTACGGGATTGTAGATGAGGACTCGTGGTGAGCGTGAGACCTGTGGGCGGGATCACAGTGGCCTGGTCACGGCCTTATAACAGTTCTTCCGCTCACCGCATGAGGCCGTCCGTTCGGCGTGCCAACCCCTAGGCAATTGAGCAGAGTTTGCTTAGATTTTCACTGTAATGACTCGCTCATTATGCTAATACGCTTTGCCCGCCTTGCGCCCGCGCCGCGGCACGGGCAGATTCCCAACGGAGTGGATCATGGCGTCGTCTTCGCTCAACGCACCGGGCGCCAAGCCCGGTGGTATCGCCCTCAAGCGTGAGATCGGGTTCGTCGGCCTGACCTGGGCGTCGATGGGCTCGATCATCGGCTCTGGCTGGCTGTTCGGCGCGTACTACGCGGCCCAGGCCGCGGGCACCGCCGCGCTGCTCTCCTGGGGTATCGGCGCGGTAGCGATCATCATCCTGGCCCTCGTGCACGCCGAACTCGGCGGCGCCTACCCGGTCGCGGGCGGCACCGGCCGGTTCCCGCACTACGCCTTCGGCTCGGTGGCCGGAGCCTCGTTCGGCTGGTTCTCCTACCTGCAGGCGGTCGCCGTCGCGCCGATCGAGGTCTACGCGACGATCAAGTACGCCTCGGTGCACCTGGGCTGGCTGCAGAAGAGCAACGGCACGCTGACCTGGCAGGGCCTGCTGGTCGCGATCGGCCTGATGGCGCTGTTCACGGTGGTCAACTTCCTGGGCGTGCGCTGGCTGGCGCACACGAATTCGGCCGCGACCTGGTGGAAGGTCGCCGTACCGGTGTTCGTGATCATCGTGCTCGCGGCCACGAACTGGCATAGCTCGAACTTCGGCGCCCACGGCTTCGCGCCGACCGGCTCGGAGGGCGTGCTCTCGGCCGTCTCCACCAGCGGCATCATGTTCGCGCTGCTGGGCTTCGAGCAGGCCGACCAGCTCGCCGGTGAGGCCCGCCATCCGCAGAAGGACATTCCGCGCGCGGTGATCGGCTCGATCCTGCTCGGCGCGGCGGTATACGTCCTGCTCCAGGTGGTGTTCATCGCCGCGCTGCCCTCCTCGTCCCTCGTGAACGGCTGGGCGAACCTCTCGTTCAAGGGGGACGCCGGTCCGTTCGCCGGCCTGGCCACGGTCCTCGGCCTCGGGTGGCTGGGCACGATCCTCTACATCGACGCGATCATCTCGCCCTCGGGAACCGGCCTGATCTACGTGACGGCCTCATCGCGGGTGTCCTACGGCCTGTCCCGCAACGGATACGTGCCGCAGATCTTCGAGAAGACGAACCTGCGGCGGGTGCCGTGGTTCGGCCTGCTCACGGCGTTCGTCATCGGCTGCATCGCGTTCCTGCCGTTCCCGAGCTGGAAGTCGCTGGTCGGCTTCGTCACCTCGGCGAGCGTGCTGATGTACGCGGGCGCGCCGCTGGCCTTCGGCGCGCTGCGCCGCCAGGACCGGGACCGCTACCGGCCGTTCCGGCTGGCCGCCGGCGACATCTGGTCTCCGCTCGCCTTCATGGTGTCCGGCCTGATCATCTACTGGTCCGGCTGGGACACGCTGCAGAAGCTCGGCTTCGCGATCCTGATCGGCTACGGGCTGATCGCGCTGAACTTCGTCTTCAAGCTGAACCCGCACCTGCCGCACCTGGACTGGCGCTCCGCGCAGTGGCTGCCGGTCTATCTGGTCGGCATCGGCATCTTGTCCTGGAAGGGCCGCTACTGCGCGAACGGCCCCGCGTCGACGACGACGTGCGGCGCGAGCAACACCGTTCCGCAGTGGTGGGACCTGGTGATCGTGGCCGGATTCAGCCTGATCGTCTACTACTGGGCGCTGGCCGTCCGGCTGCCCGACGACGAGGCGCGCGAGTACATCGGCGACGTCAACGCGCAGATCGGAGCGACGGCGGAGACGGCCCCGGAGGACATCGACGCCCTGTCGCAGTCCCCCACCACGACCGGTACGGGTACCGGCACCGGCACGGCCGGTCAGCCACCGGACTGACCGAACCGCACGTCCTTGATGCTGCGGCGGCGCGGGTTCACCAGCACCTCGATCTCCGCGCCGACCTGCAGCCTGCCGTACAGGGTCCGGTGAATCTTGAGCCGGACGCTCGCGGGCGCCCGGCCGGTGTCGAGCGAGCAGTAGTAGTACGTCGTGCTGCTCTCGCCGCCGCGGTGCGTGACGGTCCACAGCTTCGCTATCTGGCCGCGGACGACGGCGCGCTTGGGCAGACGCCTGCGCCGCAGCAGGTTCGCGGCCGCTCCGACCAGCAGGATGACCGGCAGCGCGCCGAAGACCAAGAAGGGCACGGCGCCGGACGGATCGCCGACGTGCCCGGCGAAGATCACTCCGGCGAGGCTCAGGGCCGCGAAAAGGATCAGGATGAAGAACCCTGGTATCCCGGAGTTGATGGAATACGTCTCCTTTGACTCGATGTCGAGCGGATGCCAGGAGCCGCCGTAATCCGACCAGACCTGATTCGCGGGCAGCGGCTGGAGCTGATTCGGCAGAACCATGACGGTGGTCGGGCCGGGGGCGGAAGCGGGCCGGCGCGGCTCGGCCGGGATGGTCGACGGCGGGGCCGCGAACGTGGGCTCGGGCCCGGTCGGCGTAGGCCGCGGCATCTCCGCGAGCAGCGCCCGACCCGCCGCCGTCGGACGCACCCGACCCGCCCAGAACACGCCGACCACCGTGAGTACGGCAAGCGGAATGAACACGAGCGGTACCAACGCCGCATGCCCGAAGTGCGAGATCACGGATGCCGTCCGGTCGCTCGCGAAGATTCCGAGGGCGAACGCCAGCACCAACTGCGCCCCGCTGGCCGGCGGCTGCAGCAACCCGCGCTCCGTCGCGGCCTGCCGAACCTGCCTGACGAAGTCCTTGTGCCACTTGGCCGCAGCGTCGTCCTCGCCCGGCTGCAACGCCGTCAGCGGCACCGGCTTCTGGCCCACGCCCCGCCGATGCAGCAGCCTGGCGACGACAGACGCCTGATAGGGCGGCAACGTGCTCGCGTGCGGCAACACGTTCGGACTCACCATCGCAGGATGCTGCGAGTCCGCGGGTTCGATCCGGAACAGGCCCGCCTCGGCCAGCTCCAGCACCGCCGCGTTGAGCACGGCCGGATCGTTCGACTGCCGCGTGTGCCGCAGCACCAGGCGGACCGGCTCGGGCACCGGCCCGTCGTCCGCTCCGGAGACCGGCGGCAATTGCGGGACCTGAAGCGACCGCGACGCACGCGGCCCGCGCCACCGGACCCGCACCACCACGGCGGCCCACAGCACGCCGCAGCCGATCGCGAGCACCACACTCACCGGCACAGCCCGGCCCCCCTCCCAGTAGGTCGCCACCACAATAAGGCGACGCGGCATGGCGTGGGAGAGAATGAACCCATGAGCCTTGACCCCGTCTCCCCGTCCGTCTCCCGCATCGCGCTCAGCCGCCTGATGACGGGTGCCGACGTGAACCTGCTCGGCACCGTGCACGGCGGCGTGATGATGAAGCTGGTCGACGACGCGGCGGGAATGGTCGCGACCCGGCACAGCCTCGGCCCGGCCGTCACCGCGGCCATGGACGAGATGGCCTTCCTCTTCCCGGTGCACGTCGGCGAGCTGGTGCACACCTTCGCGCAGGTCAACTGGACCGGCAGGACCTCGATGGAGGTCGGCGTGCGGGTCGAGGCCGAGCCGTGGAACGTGCCCGACCGCACGCCCGTCCACGTGGCCACGGCGTTCCTCACCTTCGTCGCGATCGACGCCGACGGAAAGCCGCGCGAGGTGCCGCCGCTCAAGCTGGACTGCGCCGAGGACGAGCGGCGCTTCCACGAGGCCACCATCCGCCGCAAGCACCGGCTCGCCCGCCGCGCGGCGATCGCGGCCTCGCGGGACTCGGAATCCTTCGGGGACAGCTGAGAATCCGTGTAGGGTCCGTGTCGCAATGAACGAAAATTCCCTCACGTGGCCCACCGTTTCGGTGATCATGCCGGTGCTCGACGAGGAGCGCCACCTCGCCGACGCCGTGCGGCACATCCTCGCCCAGGACTACTCGGGAGATCTCGAGCTCGTCATCGCCCTCGGTCCCTCCCGCGACCGCACCGACGCCATCGCCGCCGAGCTGTGCGCGGCCGATCCTCGGGTGCGCACCGTGCCCAATCCGAGCGGCAGGACGCCGGCCGGGCTCAATGCCGCGATCGCCGCCTCCCGGCACGAGATCGTGGTGCGTGTGGACGGGCACGGCCTGCTCGCTCCCGGCTACATCGCCGCGGCGGTCCGGCTGATGCGCGAGACCGGTGCGGCTAACGTTGGCGGCGTGATGCACGCCGAGGGAGTCACCGTCTTCGAGCGCGCCGTCGCCGTCGCGATGACCTCGAAACTGGGCGTGGGCAACGCGAAATTCCACACCGGCGGCGCCGCCGGACCGTCCGACACGGTGTACCTGGGCGTCTTCGAGCGCGAGATCCTCGAGAAGCACCACGGCTACAACGAGGCCTTCATCCGCGCGCAGGACTGGGAACTGAACCACCGCATCCGCGGCGCCGGAGGCCTGGTCTACTTCTCGCCCGAGCTGCATGTGACGTACCGGCCGCGTCCGAATGTGCGCAAGCTCGCGCGGCAGTACTTCGAATACGGACGCTGGCGCCGCGTCGTGATGCGCACGCACTCGGGCACGGCCAGCCTGCGCTACCTCGCGCCGCCGCTCGCCGTGCTGGCCGTCATCCTGGGCACGCTGCTCGGCATCGTCTCGCTCTTCACCGTGCCGTGGCCGGCGATCGGATTCGTCGCGCCGGTCGGCTACCTGCTCGGCATCGGCCTCGGCTCGCTGCGGGAGAGCCGGGGGAAGGCCGCCGGGGTACGGCTGCGCCTTCCGCTCGTGCTCGCCACCATGCACTTCGCCTGGGGCTGGGGATTCCTGACGTCCCCGAAGTCCCTCTACCGCTCCACGCAGGCCGGTTGAGTCCCGCTTCGTGACCGCGGTGGGCTCGCGCCGACCGCTCCACGCAGGCGGGTTGAGTCCCGCTTCGTGACCCCGGTGGGCTCGCGCCGACCGCTCTAGCTCGCCAACCGGGCCTTCTCCACCTCGGCCAGCCTCGCGAGCTCCGCCTCCGTGCCGCCGCGGGCCAGCACCACAGAACCGCCCGCGGCCAACGGCGCGTACAGCCAGTCGATCAGCCCCTCGGCGTCGGCCGACGTGCGCTCGACCGGCACCAGCAGCCGCGCCCCGTCCTTCGCCCGGCCGGCGGCCTCGTCCAGCACCTCACGATGCGTCAGCGCCTCCCCGGACGACGTGGTCAGCGCGGGCGCGTCGGCGTTCGGCGGATCGAAGGCGGCGAAGCGGTCGCCGTGCATCCGGACCTCGGCCACGTAATCCGCGAACCCCTCCGGCACCTCCGCGAACGGCCGTCCCAGCGGCAGCAGCGAAAGCGCGTACCGCTCGCCGCGGCACGCCCGCGCGTACTCCAGCTGATCGGTCTCCGGACCGGCCACCGCGTATCGGGCCCGGGCCGCGTCGCCCCACGGCGAGACGACCGCCGAGCACAGCAGCGGCGCGATAGCCCAGACCGCCGTCATCCAATGCGGCGGCGCGGCCAGCAGGAAGCGGCTGCCCGGATCCGCCAGCAGTTCGTCCTGGATCAGGTTCGCCGTCTTCGAGGTCCAGTTGTCCATCGTCGCGAACGACAGCTCGACCCTTTCCCCGGTGCCGAAGTCGTGGTACGTCAGAAAGGGGCGCGGACCGTTGCGCCCGACTTGGGAACGCCAGAGCGCGGCGAGGTCCGTTCGATCCGTAGCCATGCGCACTAGCCTACAAACCTGTAACAACGTACCGATGCGCAGGCTGTGCGCTATTGGGGACGGCCCTATCAGTTAGGGTTCAGGTCCGACGAAGTGTTTGTTAACCGTAGTCCGCAAGCATGGCCGCACCAGCCCTGAACTTTGAGACGAGTAGGAAGACCTCGAACCGTGGCAGAAGCGATCCTCCTGGTCGGAGGCAAGGGAACCCGGCTGCGCCCGCTGACCGTCAACACCCCGAAGCCGATGCTCGAAGTCGCGGGCGTCCCCTTTCTCAGCCATCAGCTCGCGCGGGCGAAGGCGGCCGGGATCACCCGGATCGTGTTCGCCACGGCCTATAAGCCCGAGGTCTTCGAGGAGTACTTCGGCGACGGGTCGCGCTTCGGCCTGGAACTGGTCTACGTGCAGGAGATCGAGCCGCTGGACACCGCCGGCGCGATCCGCAACGTGGCCGATCGCCTGGTCAGCGCGCCGGACGAGCCGGTGATGATCTTCAACGGGGACATCCTCAGCGGAGTGGACCTCGCCGCCCTGCGCGCCGAGCACACCGCTCGCGGCGCCGACGTCACCCTGCACCTGACCAAGGTGGCCGACCCGCGCGCCTTCGGCCTGGTGCCGACGGACGCCGAAGGCTGGGTGACCGCGTTCCGGGAGAAGCCGCAGCGCCCCGAGGACATCGTCACCGACCAGATCAACGCCGGCTGCTACGTCTTCAAGCGGGCGATCATCGACGGGATCCCGACCGGACGCCGGGTCTCGGTGGAGCGGGAGACCTTCCCCGGCCTGCTCGAGCGCGGCGCCAAGGTGCTCGGCGTGGTCGAGCAGAGCTACTGGCTCGACCTGGGCACCCCGGCCGCCTTCGCGCGCGGCTCCGCGGACCTGGTGCTCGGCGCGATCGGTTCCCCGGCCGTGCCCGCCACCACCTGCCCGCGGTACGACGAGGCCCTGGTGCTGGACGGCGCCGAGGTCGCGGAGAGCGCGCAGCTCGGCGCGGGCACGACGATCGGCCGGGACGGCCGGGTCGGTGCCGACGCCGCGATCTACGGCTCGGTGATCGGCACCGGCGCGGTCGTCGAGGACAACGTCTCGGTGCGCGACTCGATCATCGGCCGCGGCGCCCGGATCGGCGCGGGCACGGTGCTCGAAGGCGTGGTCGTGGGCGACGGCGCGAACGTGGGCGCGGGCAACGAACTGCTCGGCGGCGTGCGCGTGTCCTGCGACTCCGCGCTGCCGGACTCCTCCGTCCGGTTCAGCCACGACCCCAGCTGACGTCGGATCAGCAGGCTAAGCTCGCTTTCGTGTTGACTCATGCGCCGCTTCCGGCGCGGCGCGCGGGCACGGAGGACCAGGTCACGGCCTCCGTGCGCGGTGTCCCGACGCAGGTGCAGCGCACGCTCCGGGTGCTGCGCCGCGGCACGGGCGACCCGACCCACCGCGTGGAGTACGGCCCCGACGACGGCCCGGTGAACGCGGTCTGGCGCACGTCGCTGACCCCGGAGGGCCCCGGCACGCTGCGGATCCGCGTCGGCCGCGCGGCGGACGACGAGGTCGAGATCGACGCGTGGGGCGAGGGCGCGCACTGGCTCCTCAAGCAGGCCCCTGCGATCCTCGGCGCCGAGGACGACGACACCGGCTTCGCCGAACTCGCCGCCGCGCACCCGATACTCGCGGAGGCCCACCGGACCCGCTCGCAGGTGCGTCTGGTGCGCACCGGCCAACTCATGCAGGCGCTCATCCCGGCGATCCTGGAACAGAAGGTCACCACCCTCTCCGCATACACGGCATGGCGGCGCCTCGTGCGCAAATACGGAACTCCGGCGCCGGGCCCCGCGTGGATGCCGCGGGACATGTACGTGATGCCGGACCCGCACGTCTGGGTTCTGATTCCCTCCTGGGAATGGCGCCGCGCCGAGGTCGACGGCAAGCGCGCCGAGGCCATCATCCGAGCCTGCCGCCGTGCCGCCGCCCTCGAGCGCCTGGCGAACGCCGACGTCGACGCCGCCGCCGAGAAACTGCGGACGATCCCCGGCATCGGCCCCTGGACCGCCGCCGAGACCCTGCAGCGCAGCCACGGCGCCCAGGACCTGGTCAGCGTCGGCGACCTGCACCTGCCAAGAATCATCTGCGGCATCCTCGGCGAGCCCGGCGACACCTCGTACGATGACGAGAAGATGCTGCGCCTGCTCGCCCCCTTCGCCCCGCACCGCCAGCGAGCCGTCAGGTTGCTGCTGCAGAAGCGGTGAGTGCGTCGCGTTCGCGCTCCGCATCGCCGCCACGGAAAACGGCTTGTTCCGTAGTAGATCGGGCCGTTACGCTCGCTTCCGTGCGTTGACCAGACCTCTCCCGGTTCGTGCGCTCCGAAGTCCTCGGAGCCGTTCCGAAGTGCTTCCCTTCCGTACTCTGGAGAGATCACGCATGTCTGATTCAGCTCTGCTTTCCCCCTCCGCGCTCGCACGCCTACTTGCCGAGCAGTGGAGAGTCTCCACGGCCGAGATCACCGCGCACGACGGCGGGATGAGCTCGTCCACCTGGGTCGTCACCGAGGGTGCGCGGCGATGGCTGGCGAAGGCGGTGTCCGCCGAACGGTACGGGCAGCGGTTCGCGTCCGGTCTCGCCGCTGCCACGCGCCTGGACGAGGCCGGGATTCCGGCGGGCGCGCCCATACCCACGCGCGATGGCGCATTGACCGTCGAGGACGACGGTGCGGCCGTCGCGCTGCTCTCCTGGGTTGAGGGCAGCCCCGTCGAGCAGCACACGACCGACGGTATGCGACTCGTCGGCCGCACACTGGCCCGCGCCCACCTCGCCCTGGGCGGCGCGCCGGCGCGAGCGCACATCGAACCGCGCCTGGACCCGGCTGCCCCGCATCTGTGGATACGTCCGTGGATCCGGCCCGCGCTCGCCGCGGCGCGCGCGGCGGTCGAGGCGTTGGCCCCGGACACCCTCACCTGGGGTCCGTTGCACGGAGATCCAGCGGCGGAGGCGTTCCTCGTCGACCCCGACGCCGGAACCGTGGGGCTGATCGACTGGGGCGCGTACACCGTGGGCCCGCGCGTATTCGACCTGGCGTCGGCCGTCATGTACGCCGGTAGCCCGGAGAAGTCGCGGCCGCTGATCGAGGCCTACTTGGCCGAGGGAGCGTTGAGCTCGGCGGAAGTCGAGAGGGCGCTCGGCGCGATGCTCGGCTGGCGCTGGGCCAGTCAGGCCTACTACTTCGCGCACCGGATCGCGACCGGCGACATGACCGGCATCGCCGATCCGGCCGAGAACGAGCGAGGACTCGCGGACGCCAAGGCCTACCTGGACCCGGCCCGCATTCGTGCTTATCGGCCCGCCGACGAAACGGAATGGGCCCGATGCCGCGCCGTAGCGTTCCTCGACACCGCCTATTACGACGCAGTCGAGCCGCGCAAACCCGTGGAGGAAGCGGACGCGGTCATCGACCTCGTCGCCGTCGACGGCGACGAGGTCGTGGGGATCTTGGACGTCGCCGTGCGCGGAGATCTGGCCACGATCGAGACCGTGTGCGTTCACCCGGACCACCGGCGGTACGGGATCGCGACCCGCCTGCTGCGCGAGGCGATCCAGCGACTCGACGGCAGCCCGGCCCGGGTACTCGACGCGTGGACCAGGGAGGACGCGTCAGCACTGGCCTGGTACTCGGCACACGGCTTCGTCGAGGAGCACACGTATCTGCATGCGTACTCGGGCTACGGCTCGGCCAACACCTCGCGCATGGCCGAGCCCCGCGACCCGTTCCGGCCGGTGATCATCTTCGCGCACGCCCAACGTGAGCACGAACAGCAGGTCAGGGCCGAATTCGAGCGCGTATACGTGTGCCGACGGCTGGTCAAACAGCTCGCCGGCAGTTAGGCCGGCTAGACGTCAAAGTCGCGCAGGACACTGACTGTCCGCAGCCCGCGAACCCGACTAACGCCGCAGCAGGAACGACTCCACCTTGCGGGGCTGGCGGTCGGGGGCGGGGGCTGCGGGGTGGCCGACGGCTACGCAGCCCATGGGGTCCCAGTGGTCCGGCAGTTCGAGCACTCGGCGGACGGTGGGGCGGCAGAAGATCGACGAGGAGATCCATGCCGCGCCGAGACCTTCGACGGCGAGTGCTACCAACAGGTTCTCGATCGCCGCGCCGGTGGATACCAGGAACATCTCGCGCTCCCCGGCGTTGCGCCGCGCGTCCGGGTACGTGTGCGAGCCCTCCATCGTGAGGCAGGGCACCAGCAGCACGGGGGCGCCGCGCAGTACGTCGCCGCGCTTGGTGCGCTTGTCGACCGCGAGGTCGCTGAAGCCGTCGCCGCGCAGGTCCTTGATCCAGTCGGCGAGCATCTCGTCGAGCAGGCGCGACTGCACCTCGGGGGTGCGCACCTCGACGAAGGACCACGGCGTCGTGTGATGCGGCGCCGGCGCGGTGATGGCGGCCGCGATCGCGCGTTCGACCGCCTGCGGGTCCACCGGATCCGGCGTGAACGAGCGGATCGTGCGGCGAGCGAACACCGCCTCCGACCGGCCGAGCGCCCGCGCCTCCGCGGTGCCCAGCGAGAAGAGGTCCTCCTCGCTCGGCCGCCGCAGCGTCCGCGCTCCCGGACCCGGATCCTTCGTGACCGCCGCGCTCAGGCCCTTGACCAGCGCCACCGGAACCCCTCCCAGCTTCCCCTTGACCAGTTCCCCCGCGGCCGCCAGCTCGTCGGCGACCGCCGTGACCGTCACGGCGAGCTCGTTTCCGTGCGAATCGGCCGCGCCGCGCAGATCCCGTACTACAGACACGTACCCAGCGCCGATCGCCTGATCCACCAATCCGGCCCGCCAAACGCGCCCGAAGGTGTCCGAGACGATCACGCCGACGCGCACACCGTGCGTGCGGAGCAGGGCATCTGACAGTTCGACGGCGCTGCGGTCGGGATCCTCGGGCAGCAGCAGCACGGTGCCCGGCGCGGTGTTCGACGCGTCCACACCGCCCGCCGCCATCACGAGGCCGAGCCGGTTCTCCACGATGCGCAGCGGACCGCGGCGGGCCACGACGCGGACGGTCTCCTCGTCGATCGCCGCCTCGCGGTCGGCCGCCTGCCGGATCCGGTCCTCGGCCTTGGAGACGATCTTCGAGGTGACGACGAGGATGTCGCCCTCCTCCAGCCGCGGCCCGGCGGCCGCGGCGAGCGCCGTCAGGGCGTCGGACAGCAGCGCGGCGAGGTCGTCGCCCGGCCGGATCTCCGGCAGGCCGGGAACGGCGTGTACGGAGACCTGATCGGCGAGACCTTCCCGAGTGCTCATCGCGCGAGCTCCGCGGCGAAGTCCAGCGCCTCGCGGGCCATCGCCGCCGTCGCCTCGAGGTCCTTCATCAGCAGCGGAACCGCGCGGCAGCGGATGCCCACCTGCTCGACCGGCTCGACCTGGTCCGCGTCCGCGTCGTGCACCAGCCAGCCGTCCAGCAGATCGGCGCCGTGGTAGGCGGCGACCGCGGACGGCGTCGTCTGCACGCCCTCGGCCGCGAGCACCTTGTCGGCCATGCCGCGCACCGGCGCGGTGCCGATGATCGGGGACAGGCCGATGACCGGCGCGGCCGAGGAGATGACCGCCTCGCGGATGTTCTTGCCGCTGCCGCCCACGGCCAGGATCGCGCCGATCGAGACGACGGGGTTCGACGGCGGCAGGATGATCGCGTCCGCCTCGGCGATCGCCTCCAGCACGCCCGGCGCGGGCTTGGCCTCGGCCGCGCCGACGAACACGATCTGCTCGGCGAGCGGCGCGTGCATCCGCACCCAGTACTCCTGGAGGTGCACCGCCTGCCGCTTGCCCTCCTCGTCGCGGACCACGACGTGCGTCTCGGCCCGGTCGTCCGTCGCGGGCAGCAGCCGCACGCCCGGCTTCCAGCGGCTGCACAGCGCCTCGGTCACCGCGGACAACGGGTATCCGGCCTCGAGCATCTGGGTGCGCACCAGGTGCGTGGCGATGTCCTTGTCCCCGAGGGTGAACCAGTCGGGTCCGACGCCGTACTCCGCGAGTTCCCGCGCGACGCCGAAGCTCTCCGCGTCCCGCCCCCAGCGCTGCTCCGGATGGATGCCGCCGCCGAGCGTGTACATCACGGTGTCCAGGTCGGCACAGATCCGCAGCCCGTGCAGCGTGATGTCGTCCCCGGTGTTGCCGATCACCGTCACCTCGGCCCCCGGCGCGGCGTGCAGCAGCCCCTCCAGGAACCGCGCCCCGCCGACCCCGCCGGCCAGCACAGTGATCTTCTTCTTGTCGAAAGCGCTCACGAAATGAGCTTATGGCACTCGTCAGACTGCCGTGGCCGGGGAGTCCCTCAGCCCGCGACCTCGACGACCACGTAGACGCCCGGCGCGGCCATCGCGACGGCGCGCGGCGCGGCGGACGGGGCGAGCAGCAGCACGCCGGACGGCCCGGTCCGGTGCACCCGGGCGCGGGTGCCCGGCGGCAGCAGATAGGAGGCGCGCAGCCCGGCGAGGTCGGCGTCCGTCTGCTCCGCCGCGTCCGCCCCCGGGGGCAGCGCGAGCCCGGCCGCTATGGCCGCCGCCGCGTTGCCCAGCTGGGCGGTGCTCGGCGGCCGCGGCGCGGGGGAGCCGAGCTGCGGGTGCGGCTTGGCGTCGTGCAGCACCATCGCCAGGTCGGGCGTGATGGTGGCGGGGTTCGCGGCGATACGCGGAGCCATGAGGAGTGAGTCCCGTCTGTTGGGCTGCGGCCGGCGGAGGAAGTCCCCGTCCGCCGCGTTCGCGCGCCCTGGACGGGGTCAGCTACAGCGACAACAACAGCTGCGGGAGATGAGCGTGGGCAGGCTCGCGCCGCGCTCCGGCCGATGACCGGCCGGGCGCGTGCCGAGAACTACTCGTGGCCCGCTCATGATGGGTCGAGGGTAGCACGGCGACCGGGCCCGACAAGTCGCCGCGCAACCCCCCATACGGCGCCGTGCATTCGGGTGCCTACGCACCGTGGTCAGAGGGTTGTTCACTCGATCGGGTGCAATTCATCGGACCAAGCGCTTTCGACGGGCCCTTCGATGCGGCTCACCGCGTCGCAGGTGGCGCCGCTGCGGGACACGCCGTGTGGCACCCCCTGCCGCTGCTCCCTCCGAGTGAATAAGGCCCCCGCTATCAGATCCCGGCTTGACGCCCGTGGAACGACGCGCGTGTAATTTCCATCAGGCCACCGGCTTGTGACGCCGCGTCATCAGAGGTGGTCGCGATAGGCACGGGCCGTATTCATACGGCACGACAATGGCGATAAAAGTACGGACGATGCCGGGGCAGCGGCGGATGGCGAGCCTCCGCGCGCCGTGCGTGGCACACAGGACGGGAGGCGAGGGCGTGACCGAGGTCTTCCCGCTGTTCGGCGGCTTCGACGAGGAAATGAGCTGGCAGGAGCGCGCCCTGTGCGCGCAGACCGATCCGGAGTCCTTCTTCCCGGAGAAGGGCGGCTCCACCCGTGAGGCCAAGCGGGTGTGCCTGGCCTGCGAGGTCAAGGCCGAGTGCCTGGAGTACGCGCTGGCCCACGACGAGCGTTTCGGCATCTGGGGCGGCCTGTCCGAGCGGGAGCGCCGACGGCTGAAGAAGAAGGCTGCCTGAGCCTTCTCGAGCCTGCGTTTTGTCCCGGATTTCCGTATCAATACGGACAATTAACGCGACGGCGCCCCGATTTCCGGTCGCGTCTACTAGGGTGGGGCAACCGCCGTAGCCGCGCGGACGCGTGGTGGCGGCGGGGTGAAAACCGCCGTCGAGACCCGGGTCGTCGCCTCGCATGTCAGAGTACGCACCGCAAACGCGCTCCCGCGCGTACGCCGCAAACCCGCACGAAGCGCTGCGCCGCCATGTCGTGACCGCCGTCCTGGTCAGCCACGACGGCGAGCGCTGGCTGCCCACCGTGCTCGAGTCGCTGCTCGGCCAGCAGCGCCCGGTGCAGCGGATCATCGCCGTCGACACCGGCTCCCGGGACCGTTCGGCCGAGCTGTTGCGGGGCGCGCTCGGCTCGGACCTCGTGCTCGAGCGCAAGCGCTCCACCGGCTACGGCACCGCGGTCTCCTACGGCCTGAAGAACTCCGAGCCGGTCGGCTTCGACGAGATGGGCTACGACGCGGCCGCCCCCATCGAGTGGGTCTGGCTGCTGCACGACGACAGCGCCCCGTCCCCGGACTGCCTCGGCCAGCTGCTGCTGACCGCCGAGGAGTACTCCGCGGAGCACCCGAGCGACCACGTGGCCGCCATCGGCCCCAAGGTGCACGGCTGGTACGACCGCAGGCAGCTGCTCGAGGTCGGCGTCACGGTCGCCGGCAACGGCCGCCGCTGGACCGGCCTGGAGCGCGGCGAGCACGACCAGGGCCAGTACGACGAGGTCCGCCCGGTGCTCTCCGTCGGCTCGGCCGGCATGCTGATCCGCCGCGACGTGTGGGACCAGCTCAAGGGCTTCGACCGCGCCATCTCGCTGTTCCGCGACGACCTCGACTTCTGCTGGCGGGCCAACAACGCCGGCTACCGCGTCATCGTCGCGCCCGAGGCCGTCATCCGGCACGCCGAGGCCTCGGCCCGCGAGCGCCGCCGGGTGGACGCCGGCCCCAACCGGCCGCAGCTGCTCGACCGCACCCACGCGCTCTACGCCGTGGCGGTCAACCGGCCGTCCATCCTGTGGCCCTTCCTCTACCTCCGGCTGATCATCGGCACCCTGTTCCGGGTGCTCGGCCACCTGATCGCCAAGAGCCCGGGCCTGGCCTCCGACGAGTTCTTCGCGATGCTCGGCTTCGCCGCCCGGCCAGACCGGATACTGCGGGGCCGCGCGGCCCGCCGAAGGTTCCGGGAGGCCGACCCGCTCGAGGTGGCCATGCTGCTGCCGCCGCGCGGCGCGCTCACCCGGGCCGCGATCGACAACATCTGGACGCAGATCCGCGGCGACAAGGCCATGGACGGCGGGGTCAACGCCTCCCGGCACGGCTCGGCCGAGTCCGGCCCGGTCTCGGAGGAGGCCGAGTCGCTGGAGACCGACTCCTTGGCCCTCGTCAAGAGGCTGATCAGGAAGCCGATCATCGCGGTCGGCATCGGCCTGACCGCCGTCGCGCTGATCGCCGGGCGCAGCCTGCTGTTCAGCGGCACGCTCGCGGGCGGCGCACTGCTGCCCACCCCCGGCGGCTCCAGCGACGTGTGGCACGAGTACGTCTCCGCCTGGCACGGCGTCGGCCTCGGCACCAACTCCGTCGCCCCCGCCTACCTCGGCCTGGTCGCGCTGCTCGGCACGATCCTGTTCGGCAAGGCCAGCCTCGCCGTCCTGGTGCTGCTGCTCGGCTCCGTGCCGCTGGCGGGCCTGAGCGCCTCCTACGCCTTCAAGCGGGTGACCGACTCGGCCGGGCTGCGAATCTGGGGCGGCTACGCCTACGGCCTGCTCGCCGTATCGCTCGGCGCGGTCGCCACCGGACGGCTCGGCTCGGCGATGGCCGTCGCGCTGCTGCCGCTGATCGTCACCACGGCCGCGAGCGCGATCGGCAGCTCGAGTCGCGCGGGCAACACCCGCTCCGCGTGGACCTGCGCCTTCATGCTGATGCTCGCGACGGCCTTCGCCCCGGTGGTCTGGGCGCTCACCGCGGTCGCCGGCGCGGTCGCGCTGGTCTCGGTCGCCTGGCGCACCCGCTCGAACCTCTTCGTCACCGCGATCCGCATGGCGATCGTGCTCGGCACCCCGATGGTGGTGCTCGCGCCCTGGTCGCTCACGCTGCTGCAGCACCCGAGCTCGTTCCTGACCGAGATGGGCGCCGCGGGCTACGGCCTGGACTCGCCGACCTCCTCGCCGCTCGGCCTGCTGCTCGGCGACCCGGGCGGCCCGGGCACCTACCCGTTCTGGTTCGGCGCCGGCCTGCTGCTGACGGCGCTGGCCGCGCTGCTGCGCGGCACCCGGCGGCGCGTCGTGGTCTCCGCGTGGATGATCACGCTGCTCGGCTTCGGCTCCGCGCTCGTCCTGACCCGCACCACCGTCACCCCGACCGACGCCGCGGTCGGCGTCGTGCCGTGGCCCGGCGTGTCCACCGCGCTGCTCGGCTTCGGCCTGATCACCGCGACCATGGTCGGCGCCGAGGGCGCCCGCGAGCGGATCGCCGGGGCCGCGTTCGGCTGGCGCCAGCCGGTCAGCGTGCTGGTCACCGCCGCCGCCGTGCTCGCCCCGGTCGCCGCGGGCGGCTGGTGGCTGCTGCGCGGCGCGGAGAACCCCGTGGGCCGGGTCGCCGCGGGCCTGCCGCAGTACCTCGCGGCCGAGAACGCGAGCGCCGCGCAGGTACGCACCCTGACGCTCACCGCGGGCGCCAACGGCACCGTGGCCTACACCGTCGCCCGCGGCTCCGGCCCGATCATCGGCGACGCGGACATCCACCTGACGGCCGCTCAGACCACGAAGCTCGACGGGATCGTCGGCCAACTGCTCTCCGGCAGCGGCGGCAACGTGGCGCAGGGCCTGGCCAGCCTGGACATCGGCTACATCTGGGCGGCCGCCTCCGTGCCCGACGCGATCACCCACGGGCTCGGCAGCACCTCCGGCCTCACCCAGGACACGCTGACCGGCAGCACCGGCAGCTCGACCGAGTACTGGCAGGTCAACGGCACCGTCGGCCGGGTCGCCCTGCAGGACGCGAAGGGCGCGGCCATCCAGCTGCAGTATCAGTGCACCGGCTCGACCTCGAGCCCGGGCAGCACGGCCCGGGGCTCCGCCGCGGTCTGCTCCCAGGACGTGACGGCGTCGGTGAACGTCCCGGCCGGCGCGTCGGGCCGGGTGCTGGTGCTCGCCGAGGCGGCGGACGGCGGCTGGACCGCGAAGGAGAACGGTCAGAAGCTGCCCTCGACCACGCTGGCCAACGGCCTGCAGGCCTGGACCGTCCCGTCCGGCGCGGGCACGATCAGCATCGGCTACCAGTCGTACACGCACACCTTCTGGCTGCTCGGCGAGGCCCTCGCGTTCGCCGCGGCCACGATCATGGCGCTGCCCTTCGGCCGTCGGCCCGAGAACGAGCACGACGAGGAGGACGAGTACGCGCAGGCCGCGGCGGCGGCCGGCGAGCCGGGCAAGATGGAGCCGGACCCGGCCGTCGAGGCGGAGCCCGAGCCCGCTCCCGTCAGGGCCACGGCGCCCGCGTACGAGCCCGCACCACCGGCGTACGCACCGGAACCCGCGTACGAGCCGGCCCCGGCGGCGTACGAAGAAGAGCCCGAGCCCGTCAGCATGCCGACGCAGGCCGAGGCTCCCGCCGTCGAGACATACGACGCCCCGGTCTACGAGACCGCGCAGGCCGTCAACGCCGAGGTCTACCAGCCGGAGGCCGAGTACGGCTACGAATCCGGCGCGTACCAGAACCAGAACCAGAACCAGAACTACGAGCAGTCGTACGAGGCGTACCCGCAGCAGGGTTACGAGCAGTACGGCTACCCGGAACAGCAGCAGCCGTACGCGGAGCAGCCGCAGCAGCAGTACGCCTCGTATGAGCAGTACGGCTATGCGGAGCAGCCCCAGCAGCAGTACGCCTCGTACGAGCAGCAGCAGCCGTACGAGCAGCCGCAGCCCTACGAGCAGCCGCAGCAATATCGGGACTCGCAGTACCAGCAATACCCGCAAGAGCAGTACCCGCAGCAAGATCAGTACTCGCAGGAGCAGTACCCGCAGCACGAGCAATATCCGCAGGAGCAGTACCAGCAACAAGAGCAGTACCAGCAGCAGGAGCAGTACCCCCAAGAGCAGTACCCGCAGCATGAGCAGCCGTCGCCCGCCGCCGAGCACTATCCGGAGTTCGAGCAGTACCCGGGCTACGGCGCGCAGCCAGATCAGCAACCGCAGCAACCGCAGCAGCAACCGCAGCACGGTCAGGAAGGGTGGTAGGGCCGGTGAGCAGCAATCAGAAGTCCTCCCGGCTCGGTCCGGCCGCTAGCGCCGGGCGGCGGATTCAGGTCGCCGGTGTCGTCATCGCCGCGCTGGTGATCGGCGTCGGCTACGGCTACGCCAAGCCCGCGGCCAGCTCGGCGGCCTCGGCAAGCAAGTCGGCCGCGCAGTCCACGACCACCCCGATCAGCAGCGCCACGGTCGTCTGCCCGCTGGTCAAGGACAGCAGCTCGACGAACATCAGCACCTTCACCCCGGGAACGGTGTCGGTCTCCGGCAGTTCCGGCGAGTCCGTCGGCCAGCTGCAGGGCAGCAACAGCCTGCTCACCGCGGGCAAGGCGGGCACGCTGAGCACCGCGTCCGGCGTCTCCGGTGGGTCGGAGGCCGCGGAGGACGTCAACAACCCGGTGATCGCCACGGCCACCGGCGCCGACGCGGCCGGGTTCACCGTGACCGAGACCATGCCCTCCGGCTCGAACAGCAACACCCGCGGCCTGGCCTCGCAGAACTGCGGCAGCCCGGACACCGACATGTGGTTCGTCGGCCTGGGCACCGACTCCTCGGCGTACGCGATGCTGAACATGGTCAACGCGGACAACCAGTCGGCCAGCGTCAGCATCACGATGTACACCGCGGGCGGCCAGCTTGCGCAGGGCGAGGAGGCGACCTCGCTGCAGGGCATCACGATCTCGCCCAAGTCGCAGAAGTCCGAGCTGGTCAACACGCTCGACACGCAGAAGCAGGGCGCGCCGTACGCGATCCACGTCGTCGCGAGCTCCGGCCGGATCGCCGCCTCGGTGCTCGACTGGGACGGCAACGGCGGCGGGCGCGACTTCGTCGACAGCCAGAAGTCGGCGACCATGCTCGTCTTCCCGGGCATCCCGCAGTCGGAGAACAACGAGAAGGTTCAGCTCACGGTGCTGTCCCCGACCGCGGGCGCGGCCGTGGCGCTGCGCTGGGTCGGCCACTCCACGATCCAGCCGGCGGTCGGCGGCTCCTCGTTCTCCGGCAACCTGGTCCAAGGCAAGACGGCGACGGTCGACCTCAGCTCCGTGCCCCAGTCCGGGGAGTTCGCCGCGTTGGAGGTGTGCGGCGCGAACAGCGCCTCCAACCAGTGCCTGCCGGTCGCCGGTGGCAGCGGCGGCGCGATCCCGCTCGTCGGCGAGGTGAAGGTGAGCCAGTCGGACAACGGCGGCCAGGACACCGCGTACATCAGCCCCGTGCTGCCGCTCAGCGGTGATGGGATCGTGGCGGACAACACCTCGAACTCCGTGGTCACGCTGACCAACAACGGCAGCAGCGCGGCTCAGGTCAAGCTCACCGAGACCGGCTCGGGCAACAACCCGGCGAGCGCCAGGGCCACGGTCTCGGTGCCCGCCGGCCAGACCGTGAACGCCCCGCTGGCCGAGCCGAAGGGCGCGAGCGGCGACTTCGCACTCATGGTCACGCCGCTGAACGGCGCGCAGCACGTCTACGCCGCGCGGATCTACGCCACGGGAAGCAACCTGAGCATCCAGACGCTGACCACGGCCGCCGAGACGGTCACCGTGCCGGCCGTCGGACAGGACTCCTCGGGGCTCGTGCCGCAGAACTGAGCGGCGCGAACCGGCGGCCGCCGACCTGAAGAACAGCCGACCTGAAGAACAGCCGACCTGAAGGACAGCCGGCTTGACGGACAGCTGACTTAACGGATATCCGACCTGACGTGCATTCGGCTGCCGGCCGTCACTCCTCGTCGTCCGTCTCCGGGTCGATGATCTCCGGGTCCAGCCCCAGCAGCTCGGCGACCTGCTCGACCACGACCTCGTACACCAGCGGCACGAGCTCGGCCTGGGTCGCCGCGCGCACCTCGGTCGGCCGCCGGTAGACGACGATCCGGTCCGGCTCGCCACTGGCCGCCCGGATCGCCCGGCCCAGCGGCACCGGGTCAGCCGACCAGAACTCGGCGCCCGGCGGCGGGACCTGCTCCACGGCGAACTCCACCGCCGCCAGCTGCGGCCAGCGCTGCTCGAGCCGCTCGACCGCGTCCAGCACCAGATCGTCGAACTTCTCCGCGCGGGTCAGGCTGAGCGGCAGCTCGGCCGGGGCCAGCGGCCCGCGGATGCCACGCCCCCGGCGGTCGCGCGTCTTGCGGCGTCGCGGCTGGCCAGGCGGCGGCGAGGAGGGGATACCCGACTTACCATGCACGCCACTGACAGTAATACACAGTCAGGCATCTCGCGTTCGTGTGAAGAACGACGGGCGCGGCGTATGGCCGCCCGGCCCCGTATCGCAATACACTCGCGCACGTGAGCCTTGTCCGTCGCTGTTCGCGCAGCGCCTGCAGTCGCCAGGCGGTCGCCACGCTGACCTACGTCTACGCGGACTCGACCGCCGTGCTCGGACCGCTCGCCACCTTCGCCGAACCGCACTGCTACGACCTGTGCGCCGAGCACTCGGAGCGGCTGACCGCGCCGCGCGGCTGGCAGATCGTCAGGCTCTCGCCGCCGGAGACCGGCCGCCGCGCCCCGTCCACCGACGACCTCGAGGCGCTGGCCAACGCGGTGCGCGAGGCGGCCCGGGCCCCGGCGCCCGCGCCCGCCCCGCCCGCGGAGGCGCCCAACCGCGTGGTGCACCAGGGCGACCGGCCGCCGCGCCGCGGCCACCTGCGTCCGGTCGACGACTCGGACGGCACCGCCTTCACGGCCAACCGGTAGGCTCTGCCGGGACGGACCCCGACCGACCCGAAACGGAGCCGAGACACCGTGACCGCCCCGCACCCGACCGCAGGCGACCTGACCCACCTGGTGAAGGCCTACGACGTCCGCGGCACCGTACCCGACCAGCTCGACGAGTCGATCGCGCAGGCCCTGGGCGCGGCTTTCGTGCGCGTCCTCGGCGCCACGGCGATCACCATCGGCTACGACATGCGGCCCTCCTCCCCGGACCTGTCCGACGCCTTCGCGCGCGGCGCGGCCGGCCAGGGCGCCGACGTCGTCAAGATCGGCCTGGCGTCCACCGACCAGCTCTACTTCGCCTCCGGACACCTGAACCTGCCCGGCGCGATGTTCACCGCGAGCCACAACCCGGCCAGGTACAACGGCATCAAGATGTGCCGGGCCGGCGCCGCCCCGGTCGGCCAGGACACCGGCCTTTCCGAGATCCGCGAGCTGGCCGCGCGGGAGCTGGCCGAGCCCGGCTCGGTCTTCACCCCGGCCGAGAAGCAGGGTTCGATCTCCGAGCGCGACCTGCTCACCGCGTACGCCGCGTACCTGCGCTCGCTGGTCGACCTCACCGGGATCCGGCCGCTCAAGGTCGTGGTGGACGCGGGCAACGGAATGGGCGGGCACACCGTGCCGACCGTCTTCCACGGCCTGCCGCTCGACCTGGTGCCGATGTACTTCGAGCTGGACGGCTCCTTCCCGAACCACGAGGCCAACCCGCTTGACCCGAAGAACCTGGTCGACCTGCAGAAGAAGGTCGTCGAGGTCGGCGCGGACATCGGCCTGGCCTTCGACGGCGACGCCGACCGCTGCTTCGTGGTGGACGAGCGCGGCGAGCCGGTCTCCCCGTCCTCGGTCACCGCGCTGGTCGCGGTGCGCGAGCTGGCCAAGCACCCGGGCGCTACGATCATCCACAATCTGATCACCTCGCACGCGGTGCCGGAGATCGTCCGCGAGCACGGCGGCGTCCCGGTGCGCACCCGCGTCGGCCACTCCTTCATCAAGCAGGAGATGGCGAACTCCGGCGCGGTCTTCGGCGGCGAGCACTCCGCGCACTACTACTTCGCGGACTTCTGGAAGGCCGACACCGGCATGCTGGCCGCGATGCACGTGCTGGCCGCGCTCGGCGAGCAGCCGCGCCCGCTGTCCGAGCTGACCGCCGAGTACTCGCGCTACGCCGCCTCCGGCGAGATCAACTCCGAGGTGGCCGACCAGGCCGGGCGCACCGCCGCGGTGCGCGCCGCCTTCGCCGACCGGCCCGGGATCGAGATCGACGACCTGGACGGGATGACCGTGGCGCTGGCCGCCGAGGGCTGGTGGTTCAACCTGCGTCCGTCCAACACCGAGCCGCTGCTGCGCCTGAACATCGAGGCGCGCAGCACCGACGAGGTCGCCGCGCTGCGCGACGAGGTCCTCGCCATCGTCCGCGCCTAGGAGGCCTGAGTACATGAGCACGCTGATCGAGCCGAGCCTGCTGGAGATCCTGGTCTGCCCGAACTGCCACGCGCCGCTGCGCGAGGAGGCGGAGGCCGGAGAGCTGGTGTGCACCGACGCCGCCTGCGGGCTGGCCTATCCGGTGCGCGACCACATCCCGGTGCTGCTGATCGACGAGGCGCGGAAGGCCGCGTAACCCGCCGTGACGAATCCCGAGGAGCTGCTGGCCGACCCGCAGGCCCTGGAGGAGGCCGACCAGGGCGGCACGCTGCGCCTGGTCGCGATGAGCGGCGCCCGGATCCGCCGGGCCGCCGCGCTGCGCGAGCTGGACCCGGAGGCCGGGCCGGTGCTGGACGCGGTGGCGGCGGACGGCCGTCCGCGCGCCCTGGTGCTGCTCGGCTACGGCACCGGCGCCACCGTGGCCAAGCTGATCTCGGCCGTGGTCGGCGCCGGGGCGAGCGTGCCGATCCTCTCGGTGCCCGGCCCCGCCCTGCCCGGCTGGATCGGCCCGCTGGACCTGGTCGTGGTGGCCTCCACCACCGGCCGCTCCCCGGAGATCGCCGCCGCGCTGACCGAGGCCGGCCGGCGCGGCTGCCGCATCGTCGTGGTGGCCCCGCCGACCTCCGAGCTGGCCCGGCTCGCCGGGCCCGCCAGGGCGGCCCTGCTCGGCATGGCGGACGCCTCGGCACCGGTGTGGGCCCGGCTGTGGTCCGTCGCCATTCCGGCGCTGCTCGCGGTCGAGGCCGCGGGGATCCTGCCGGCCCAGTCCTACGAGGCGGCGGCGGCAGCGGCGGACGACGCGGCGGTGCGCTTCCGGCCGAGCCAGGAGCCGTTCGTCAACCCGGCCAAGGAGATCGCGCTGCGCTGCGCCGAGCACCCGCTCGCCGCGTGGTCGGCCGGACCCATCGCGACAGTCGCCGCGGGGCGTCTCGCGGACCAGGCCGCGTTGCGCGCCGGACGTCCGGTTCTGCACGCCTCGCTGCCGGATCTCGGCCGTGGCCAGCTCGGCCTGCTCGACGGTTCCGCGGCGGCCTCATCCGAAGCAGACCTCTTCTACGACCCGGAGGTCGACGGCCCGCGCACCGGCAGCGCCGCGCCCGCCTTCGTGCTGCTCTCCGAGGCCCAGGTCGAGCCGCGCGCGGCCGTCGTCGAAGCCATGTTGAACGAACGTAATCTGCCGCTCAGCACGGTCGTCGCCGAGCAGGCGACGACGCTGGAACGCGCCGCGTACCTGATCGCGCTGGCCGATTTCACCGCGTGCTACCTGGCGATCGCCGTCGGCGCGGGACCGGATCAGGGCAAGGCGATCGAGGAGTTCAAGCTGCGCACCGCGCAGTGATCGACCGCGGTAACCGAGCGGAGTTACTAACTAAGCTATAACGGGGTTCTGTCATAGGCCGCTGGGCCGGTAGCATTTCATAAAGTGAGCGATGCGGCAGCAACAGCGGCAACAGCGGCGACAGAGGCACAGGGAGCCGGGGGAAGCTCGACCATGGCCGACGGGGCAGTGCAGGTCACCTTCGCGCAGATCGAGGACATGGCAGGGAAGGCCGGGTCTACCAACTCGGCCATCCAGGCGCTGCTTGACGACCTCTATCGCCAGGTGGCCCCATTGTTCGCGACGTGGGCGGGTGCCGCGGCCGAGACCTTCCAGTACCAGCACCAGCAATGGGCCAACGCCTCGGACGACCTGAACACCGTGCTGCGCGACATCGCCACCCTGCTGTTGGAAACCCATGACAGCTACAGCCAGGCCGAGGCCGAGGTCGCGACGATCTGGACGGCGTGATCCCGCCCGCCTCATGACGCGGAATCACCGTCGTGACTAGACTCGCGCTGCGTAGTGCCTGCCTAACTAGCGTGGAGGATCTGGTCGTCATGACCCAGCTCGCAGTGCTGACCGATTTCAAGGTGCGGGATCTCTCGTTGGCCGACTTCGGCCGCAAGGAGATCCGGCTGGCCGAACACGAGATGCCCGGCCTGATGGCGGTGCGCCGCGAGTACGCCGATTCCCGTCCCCTGCAAGGGGCGCGGATCACCGGCTCGCTGCACATGACCGTGCAGACCGCGGTGCTCATCGAGACCCTCGTCGCGCTCGGCGCCGAGGTGCGTTGGGCCTCCTGCAACATCTTCTCCACCCAGGACCACGCGGCCGCGGCCATCGCGGTCGGCCCCGAGGGCACCCCCGAGGAGCCGCGCGGGGTGCCGGTCTTCGCCTGGAAGGGCGAGACCCTGGAGGAGTACTGGTGGTGCACCGAGCAGGCGTTGACCTGGCCAGATGATCAGGCACAGCGCCAGACCCCGAACATGATCCTGGACGACGGCGGCGACGCGACCCTGTTCGTGCACAAGGGCGCCGAGTTTGAGAAGGCGGGGGAAGTCCCGGACGCCGCCGCCGACGACGCCGAGGAGTGGCTCGTCATCCTGGATACGCTGCGCGCCTCGCTCGCCGCGGACCCGACCAAGTGGACCCGCGTCACCGACTCGATCAAGGGCGTGACCGAGGAGACCACCACCGGCGTGCACCGGCTGTACGAGATGGCCCAGGCCGGCACCCTGAAGTTCCCGGCGATCAACGTGAACGACGCGGTCACCAAGTCGAAGTTCGACAACAAGTACGGCTGCCGGCACTCGCTCATCGACGGCATCAACCGGGCCACCGACGTGCTGATCGGCGGCAAGGTCGCGGTCGTGCTCGGCTACGGCGACGTCGGCAAGGGCTGCGCCGAATCGCTGCGCGGCCAGGGAGCGCGCGTCATCGTCACCGAGATCGACCCGATCTGCGCCCTTCAGGCCGCGATGGACGGCTACCAGGTGACCACCCTCGAGGACGTGGTCGGCATCGGCGACATCTTCGTCACCTGCACCGGAAACCGCGACATCATCCTGGCCGAGCACATGGGCCGGATGAAGCACCAGGCGATCGTCGGCAACATCGGCCACTTCGACAACGAGATCGACATGGCCGGCCTGGCCAAGACGCCGGGGATCGTGCGCGAGGAGATCAAGCCGCAGGTGCACGAGTGGCGCTTCGCGGACGGCCACACCGTGCTCGTGCTCTCCGAGGGCCGGCTGCTGAACCTGGGCAACGCCACCGGACACCCGTCGTTCGTGATGTCCAACTCGTTCGCGAACCAGGTGCTCGCGCAGATCGAGCTGTTCACCAAGCCCGACGAGTACCCGATCGGCGTCTACACGCTGCCGAAGCAGCTCGACGAGCGCGTCGCCCGGCTGCACCTCGACGCGCTGGGCGTGAAGCTCACGACGCTGACCGAGCGCCAGTCCTCGTACCTGGGAATCCCGGTCGAGGGCCCCTATAAGCCCGATACGTACCGTTACTAGGATCGTTGACGCCGATCTCCCGGCGATACCGCTCCGCGGTGACCGCGACCAGGTACTGGTACGGCGCGACACCGCGGGGCGGCTGCGGGGAGACGTGCTCGGCGACCTGCCGGGCCAGCTCCTCGGTGAGTTCGGCCGCGGCGGTCCGGTCGAGTTCGAAGACGCGGGAGAGCAGCTGACGTGCCGCCAGGATCAGTCCGGGCGGCACGTCCTCCACCCGGGCCGTCGTCGCCCAGCGCGCCAGCTCCGGATGCGGGGGCATCGGCATCGTGCCCGGACTGGTCTCGCTGCGCTCCCGGACCACGATCGTCCCGGCGAGCAGATCGCCGAGCCGCCGGCCCTGCCGTGAGCAGGCCACCGCGACGGCGCCGGGCAGGCCGAGCAGGATGAGCACCGGAAGCCCGGTGATGAGCGTGATCGGCAGCCCGATGTCCGCGAACAGCAAGGCCATCGCGCGCACCATCGCGTGCCGGAAGCGCTCCGGGCCGCCGTCGAGCCGCACGACGCGCAGCCCCGCCGCGAGCTTGCCGACCGAGCGTCCCGAGCTGATCGTCTCGCACACGAGCGGATAGCCGACCGCGACCAGCAGGATCGAGACGATGTCCAGCGCGGAGACCGTGTCGTCGGAGGCGCCGGATCCGGCGAGCGCCCGCAGCAGCTGGTAGCAGATCTCATACAGCACGGCCATCAGGATCAGGTCGAGTACGAGCGCCGCGGCCCGGCTGCCGAGCCTGGCGGGGCGCAGCTCCAGCGCGACCCCTTCGGCGACCACCAGTTCGGACACGGCCTGCTCCCACCCTCGCATCGGTCCACGGATCTGCTGCGGAGAACCAAGCTACGGCACCGCCGCCCTGGCCGGGAACCCGCGCGGACCACTAGCGTGTGCCCGTGGACATCGACGCGTTCGTGGTGAAGAACGCTCCCAAGTGGAACAGGCTCAACCGCCTGGCCCGGCAGCGCCGCCTCACCGTCACGGAGGTGGACGAGTTGCTCGCGCTGCACCAGGCGACGGCTCGCGACCTGTCCGTGGTGCGCACGAACCTGCCGGACGCCGAGATGGTCGGCCGGCTCTCGGGCACGCTCGCGTTGTCCCGGGCCGCGTTGACCGCGCCACGCGTGGCCCGCTGGACGGTGGTCGGTGACTTCTTCACGGCGAAACTGCCCGCGGCGCTCTACCGCGCCCGCTGGTGGTGGGGAATCACCGCGATCTTGTCGCTTTTGCTGGCCCTGGTGCTGGGAATCTGGCTGGCCCACGACGCGGCCGCGCGCAACGAGCTGCTGCCGCCGGACTACGTGCAGCAGCTGACGAAGCCGGGCGGTGACTTCGAGACGTACTACCGCTCGGCGCCGGCGCGGGACTTCGCGTTCAAGGTCTGGACGAACAACTTCTTCATCTCGTGGGAGGCGCTGTTCTCCGGGATCCTGCTCGGCATCCCGGTGCTGCCCATGCTGTTCGTCAACAGCGCGAACATCGCCGTGGACGGCGCGTACATGGTCTCGGCGGGTCGCGGCAACGTCTTCTTCGAGCTGATCCTGCCGCACGGGATGCTCGAACTGACCTCCGTCTTCATCGCCGCGGGAGTCGGCCTCAAGCTGGGCTGGACACTGATCGCGCCGGGAGCGCGTTCCCGTGTGATGGCCCTGCAACAGGAGGGCCGGATCACCGGCGTGGTCGCGATCGGGATGATGCTGACGCTGGCCTGCTCTGGGCTGATCGAGGCCTTCGTGACGCCCTCGGGTCTGCCGACCGCGGCCCGGATCGGCATTGGCGGGGTCGTTGAGCTGGCGTTTCTCGGCTACGTCTTCGTCCTCGGTCGGCGCGCCTACCTGCGTGGCGAGACCGGTGACCTGAGTGCGATGGACCGCAGCGACGAGCTTCCGGTCGTGGCCTAGCCACGTGCTGAACCGGCCGCCCCAAGGCTTCTGACTTCACGTCACCTGGGGATTGGCCAGAACGCTGCCCCGTGGTGCATACTCTTAAACACCGCCCCGGAGGAACGGACCGAGAAGTTCGGGACTCCGGCCGCTTGACCCGAGAGGGTCGGATGGCTAGGGTAGAAGGGTTGCGGTCAAGCGAGACGCAGCGATAAGGTCGAAAAGCATCAGCTTAAGACCAAATCAAGTGAAGCGCAAGAGGCAATCGCCGACTGTGGTAAGGTTTACCGCAGAGCAACAAAACCGAAGTAGCGCCGGTCGCTGATACGGACTCGTTGGGGTTCGGGTAGGCGGTGAGTGTGTCTGTTTCTTGAGAACTCAACAGTGTGTCATTTGTCTATGATGCCAAATGTTTTGTTTGGCTGATTTGATCCCGACCTCCGTCGGGATGTTGATTGGCCAGGTATGGAATTCTTTTTTGGAGAG
>NZ_DASZKT010000265.1:0-1821 GCF_035552695.1 Actinospica sp. | reverse complement strand
CGACCCGTCCTTGCCCGTGCCGGTGACCCAGGTGCCGGCGCAGGTGAGCCCCGACATCGCTTCGCCAAGCCCGGCGGGGTCGGGCAGGCATGCGGCGATCACGTCCCGCGGCGAGACGGCAGCCGTGCCCACCTGGACGGGGGCGGTCGAGTCGAGGCCGAGTTTGTGGATCGTCTTCAGTACGCCGATGAACTCCTCGCCCAGCCCGTACTTGAAGGTCACCCGGCCGGAGTCGACCCAGCGCGGAATGAGCAGGACCTCTTCGTGCTCCACGTTGACGCACTCCACTGGCCCGATTCCGGCCGGGAAGGTGAAGGTCTCCGGCTCGCTGAACGGCTCGGTTGTGTACCACCGCTTGCCGCGTTCCCACACGACTGGCGGGTTTAGGCACTCCTCGATCGTCGTCCAGATGGAGAACGTCGGGGCGAACTCGTAGCCCTCGACTACCAGGTTCGCGCCGTCGCGGACGCCGACCTCGTCGATGGAGGCAAACAGCCGGTCTGCCGCGTAGCGGGCGAACACGTCCGACAGACCCGGCTCGACCCCGATGCTGCACAGGGCCAGAAGCCCGCGGCGCTCCCATTCCCCGGCGAGTGCGAACTGCTCGTCACCCAGTTTGACTCCCGGGTGGCGGTACGGATCCGAATCGTGCGGGCGGGACAGCGACATCGCCATGTCGAGGTAGGTGACTCCAGCGGCAAGGGCCGCACGGAAGACCGGCATCACGAACCGCGGGTCGAGCGCGTTCAGCACGGCATCGCACCGCTCGGTCCTGATCAGCTCACCAATCGCCTGCTCGTCCCGCGCGTCCAGTTTGAAGGCGGCGAACCGGCCGCCGCCACCGGCGATCGCCCGGCGCGCCCGCTCCTCGTCGTAGTCGGCCACGACGACGCGCTCGAACAGATCCCACCGCGCGATCGTTCGCGCGACCGCCGACCCAACTCCGCCGGCGCCGACGACTAGCACTCGCATCATGCGCCTCCCGACTGATTGCCCGGCGGCGGGCGCTCGCCCGGCAGGCCGATCCCGCTAGACGGCATGGCGCGACGCACCAGACCTGATTCAGCCTAAGCCGGTGACCCCCTGGCCACTGCTCTCGGGGCAGGCGTTGCCCTACGCTTGACGCTGTAGCGGAAGGAGCAGTCGTGGCGGACACGATGAGCGCGGCGCGGGCGATGTGGACGATGTTCGAGCCAGTCCACGATGTGGCGTACTTCGCGCCCGAGGCGCTGCGGGCGTTCACCGAGGCGGGCTTGCGCGGCTACTGGCGCGGTTACTTCGCCGGGCGGGCCGCGCCGCTTGGCGGTGCGGGGGCGGCCGTGGTTGCCGCGTCCTTCTACAACTTCGCGCCGGCCTTTGTGGCCCGTGCGATCCCCGGCGTGTGGGACCTGATCACGCCGCAGGAGGCCATCGCGGTACGCGAGGCGGGCGCGGCCGCCTCACTGCGACGACTGCTTGGCGGCCGGGAGGCCGAGGCGGCGAAGGCAGCCGACCTGCTGTGGCGCGCAGCGGGGGACCTCGACTTCGCCGGGCGCGTGCTGTCCGCGGCGAACTCCGAGCTGCCTGTCTCCGGCGACCCCCTGACGCGGCTGTGGCAGGCTACGACGCTGCTGCGCGAGCACCGCGGCGATGGTCACTTCGCCGCGCTTGCTGCCGCCGGCATCGACGGCTGCGAGGCGGTCGCGCTGCGGTGCGCGAAGGACATCTCCCGCGATCTCATGCAGCCGGTCCGCGGCTGGACCGACGAGCAGTGGGGAGCCGCGGCCGCTCGCCTGGCCGAACGCGGGTGGATCGGTGAGGATGCGACGCTGACCGCGGCCG
>NZ_DASZKT010000264.1:0-38971 GCF_035552695.1 Actinospica sp. | reverse complement strand
CTCGGTGTTGCCCAGCTTCGCCTTGGTCTGGCCCTCGAACTGCGGCTCGCCGAGCTTCACCGAGACGATCGCGACCAGGCCCTCGCGGATGTCCTCGCCGGAGAGGTTGTCGTCCTTCTCCTTGAGCAGCTGCTTGTCCTTGGCGTAGCGGTTGACCACGTTGGTCATCGCCGAGCGGAAGCCCTCCTCGTGCGTGCCGCCGTCCGGGGTGTGGATGACGTTCGCGAAGGTGTACACGCTCTCGCTGTACTGGTTGTTCCACTGCAGCGCGATCTCGGCGGAGATCTTGCGCTCCTTGTCCTCGGAGCCGAACTCGATCACCTGCGGGTGCACCATCTCGCCCTTGGCGGCGTTGATGTGCCGGACGAAGTCGGCGATGCCGCCGTCGTACTTGAAGCGGACCGACCGCGGGTTGCCCTCCTCGTCCTTGTACTCGGGGCGTTCGTCGATCAGTTCGATGGACACGCCGCGGTTGAGGAAGGCCATCTCCTGGAAGCGCCGGGAGAGGGTCTCGAAGTTGTAGGTGGTGGTCTCGAAGATCTCGTCGTCGGCCCAGAAGGTGACGGTGGTGCCGGTCTCCTCGGTCGCCTCGCCCTTCTTCAGCGGCGCGGTGGGCACGCCGCGGATGTACTCCTGCGTCCACAGGTGGCCGTCGGTCCTGACCGCGACGGTCAACCGGTTGGACAGCGCGTTGACCACGGAGGAGCCGACGCCGTGCAGACCGCCGGAGACCGCGTAGCCGCCGCCGCCGAACTTGCCGCCCGCGTGCAGCACGGTGAGCACGACCTCGACGGCCGGCTTGTCCTGACCGGCCACGATGCCGACGGGGATGCCGCGTCCGTTGTCGTCGACGCTCACGCCGCCGTCGCCCTGCAGGGTCACCACGATGTGGTCGCAGTAGCCGGCCAGCGCCTCGTCCACCGCGTTGTCCACGATCTCCTGCACCAGGTGGTGCAGTCCCCGCTCGCCGGTGGACCCGATGTACATGCCGGGACGCTTGCGTACGGCCTCGAGACCCTCGAGTACGCTGATCGCACCGGCGTCGTACTTCGCCTCGACCCGGGAATTGCCGTTTCCTGGCGTCGACGCGGCGGGTGCGGTCGCTACGACGCTGCTCTGCTCGGCTTCCAGCTGCGGGTTTTCGCTGTTTTCCACGGACGCGGGACCCTTTCTCAATGGCTGCGGCCCCAGCCCGCCCAGGGCAGGCTTAGAGCCGCAAATCTCGGTTCCATTCTACCGGTTCCGGAGGGCGGGAAGCGCGACACGCGACGGAAAGGCGTCTGTGAAGCTCTCACCCCTCGCTTCGGTACCCCCACACCTATCCGGGGTCGCACTTCAGCGGAAGCCGTTCAGGCCCAATCTCGGCTTGGCCGGTCCGAGCACCGCGATCCGCTTGACGGCGCGCCCGTCAGGCCCGGAAGGCACCGATTCGTTGAGTTTCGCGAGCAACGCGGTGGACAGATGCCGCAATTCCACCGCCCACGCCGGGGAGTCGGCCTGCACCGTGAGCACGCCGTCCGCGAAGCCCACCGGGACGCAGTGTTCTGCGATCCGCTCGCCGACCACCTCGGGCCAGTTGTGCACCACGCCGCCGACGGCCACCGGCGTCTCCCAGCCGTGCTCGGACATCAGCCGGCCGATGGTGGCCTGCAGGGGTTGTGGATCCCGGTCGTCGGAACGGGATCCGGAACGCTTCTGCGCCCCGGACCGGCGGCCCGCGGCGGATCGACGAGCCCTGTCGTCCTCGAGTTCCTTGGCCCGCTTCCGCGCCGCGGCCAACACGGCGCGCGCCAGGTCGATGCCGGTGGGCTCGCTCTCCCCGGTCACCGTATGCGCTCCGCGGTCCCCTTGCCGACGTGGTAACGCATTCCGGTCAGCGACTCGGGCACGTCCTGCTCGACGGCGGCGGTGATGAGCACCTGCTCCGCGCTCGCCGCTACCTGCGCCAACTGCGCGCGGCGCGAGGAGTCGAGCTCCGCGAAGACGTCGTCCAGGATCAGCACCGGTTCGATCGCCTCGGCGCGCAGCAGTTCGAAGGCGGCGAGCTTCGCGCTGAGCGCGAAGGACCAGGATTCCCCGTGGCTCGCATAGGCCTTCGCCGGCACCGGGCCGTGGCCGTGGTCGAGCAGCAGCGCGAGTTCGTCGCGATGCGGGCCGACGAGCGTCATCCCGCGCTCGATCTCGTCCTTGCGCCCGGCGATGAGCGCCGCGATCAGCGCGTCGTGCAAGGCGGATTCGTCCACCGGTGATCCCGAAGTTGTGGACAACTCGAAGGACGGCCTGTACTCCAGCAGCGCGCTGTCCCGGCCAGCGATGGTGCCGTATGCCTTGCCCACCAGGGGATTGAGCGCCTCGACGAGCTCCAGCCGGGCGGCCAGCAGCTGGGCGCCGGAGGAGGCCAGATGCCCGTCCCACAGATCCAGCGTGGACATGTCCACGGTCGCGCCGCGATTGGCCCGGCGCATCTGGGCCGCGCTGCGCAGCAGGGCATTGCGTTGCTTGAGGGCGCGCTCGTAATCCGCGCGCACGGCGGCGAATCGCGGTGTCCGGGACACCAGCAGCTCGTCCAGGAACTGTCGGCGGTTGGCCGGATCCCCCTTGACCAGGGCCAGATCCTCCGGCGCGAACAGCACCGTGCTCAGGTAGCCGAGCGCGTCCCGCGGCTTGCTCGCCGCGTTCCGGTTGACCCTGGCCCGATTCGCCCGGCCCGGGTTGATCTCCAGTTCCAGCAGAACACTGCGATCCTCGTGATGCACCGCGGCCCGGACCACCGCCCGCTCCGCGCCGATCCGCACCAGCGGCAGGTCCTGCGCCACCCGATGGCTGCCGTGCGTGGCGAGGTAGCCGACGGCCTCGACGACGTTCGTCTTGCCGTGGCCGTTCGGCCCGACCAGCACACAGACGCCGGGCTCGAACTCGAGCTCGAGCCCGGCGTAGCTGCGGAAGTCGACGAGCGACAGATGGCTCAGGTGCAAGGTGAGGCGACCTCAGGCGCCGGGGGTCTTGTGCTCCTTGGCCACGCGGCCGGAGGCGTCGGTGACCGCGTGGCCGCCGAACTGGTTGCGCAGCGCCGCGATCATCTTCATCGACGGCGAGTCCTCCTGCCGCGAGCTGAACCGGGCGAAGAGCGAGGCGGTGATCGCGGGCAGCGGCACGGCGTGGTCGATCGCGGCCTCCACCGTCCACCGGCCCTCGCCGGAGTCCTCGGCATAGCCGCGCAGGCCGGTCAGGTGCTCGTCCTCGCCCAGCGCGTTGACCGCGAGGTCGAGCAGCCAGGAGCGGATGACCGTGCCCTCCTTCCAGCTGCGGAAGATCTCGCGCACGTCGGTGACCTCGGGCACGGCCTCGAGCAGCTCCCAGCCCTCGGCGTAGGCCTGCATCATGGCGTACTCGATGCCGTTGTGCACCATCTTCGCGAAGTGGCCGGCCCCGGCCTCGCCGGCGCGCACGAAGCCGTACTCGCCCGCGGGCTTGAGCGCGTCGAAGATCGGCTGGACCTTGGCGACGTTCTCCTTGCTGCCGCCGACCATCAGCGCGTAGCCGTTCTCCAGGCCCCAGACGCCGCCGCTGACGCCCGCGTCCACGAAGCCGATGCCCTTGGCGGCCAGCTCCTCCGAGTGCTTCTTGTCATCGGTCCACTTGGAGTTGCCGCCGTCGACGACCAGGTCGCCGGGCGCGAGCAGGTCGGCCAGCTCGTCCACGGTGGACTGGGTCGGACCGCCGGCCGGAACCATGATCCACACCACCCGCGGCGCGGGCAACGTCTCGATCAGCTCCTTGAGCGAGCCGACGTCCGCGAGGTCCGGATTGCGGTCGTAGCCGATCACCGTGTGCCCGGCTTGGCGGATGCGCTCGCGCATGTTCCCGCCCATTTTGCCGAGGCCGATGAGTCCGAGCTCCATCGTGAGCCCACCTTCCTGTCGTCTACCTGTCTGACGCCCTTGTCTCTTCATGGAGACGTTATCGCGCCGGGGATACGGGCGCGTCGGGGTGTCAGCCGGTGAGGCGGATCGGCATCACCAGGTAGCGGTAGGCCGGGTCGTGCTCGGCGTCGGCCGCCGGGCGGCCGGTGAGCACGGCGGGCTTGGTGGAGGTGGTGTACGAGAGCTGGGTGTACGGGGCCTCCAGCGCACCGAGGCCCTCGAGCAGGTAGCCGGGGTTGAAGGCGAGCGAGATGTCCTCACCCTCGAAGGCGGCGTCCATGGTCTCGCTGGCCCGGGCCTCGTCGCCGGTGCCGGCCTCGAGGGTGACCTGGCCGGTGGAGAAGCTCAGCCGCACCGGGGTGTTGCGCTCGGCGACCAGCGCGACGCGCTTGACCGCCTCGATCAGCGCCGCGGTCTCGATCACCGCGTCGCCGGTGAACTCGGCCGGGAAGATCGAGTTGTACTTGATGAACTCGCCCTCGAGCAGCCGGGTCGTGGTGCGCTTGCCGGAGGCCTCGATGCCGATCAGGCCCTGGCCCGCGTCGCCCTCGGTGTCGGCCAGCGCGAGGGTGACGAACTCGCCGCCGGTGAGCGAGCGGGCGATCTCGTGCAGGGTGCGCGCCGGGACCAGCGCGACGGAGTCGAGGTCGGGGATCTCCGGCTTCCACAGGATCTCGCGCACGGCCAGCCGGTAGCGGTCGGTGGCCACCAGGCGCAGCGTGTCGCCGTTGATCTCCACGCGCACGCCGGTCAGGAACGGCAGCGTGTCGTCCTTGCCGGCCGCGACGGCGACCTGGGCGACGGCCGCGGCGAAGGTGCCGGCCGCGATGCTGCCCGCCGACTTGGGCATGTCCGGCAGCGCCGGGTACTCCTCCACCGGCATGGTCTGCAGGGTGAACCGGGAGCTGCCGCACACCAGCTGGACCTTGGGGCCGTCGGTGGAGAACTCCACCGGCCGGTTCGGCAGGGCGCGGGCGATGTCGGCGAGCAGCTTGCCGGAGACGAGCACCGTGCCCGCCTCCTCGACCTGGGCGGGCAGCTGCGAGCGCGAGGAGACCTCGTAGTCGAAGCCGCTGATGACCAGCTCCTCGCCTATGGCCGACAGCAGCAGCCCGGCGAGCACCGGGGCCGGCGGACGGGCCGGAAGCGACTTGGCCGTCCAGGCCACCGCCTCGGCGAGGACGTCGCGTTCTACCCGAAACTTCACCGGTCTCGCCTCCACTGTCCGGAAATGATCAGGGCTCTCATCGCCCCGCTTGCAGCCTCTGGACGAGGATAGCGCCTCGGTCGGACAGGGGGAGATTGGACATCTGACCTCTCGGCGAAGTTATCCACAGAATTGTGCGCAGCCAACGGCCTTTTTGCCTATGGTGAGTTATCTCTTGAGTAGTAGTAGTAGGGGCTGTGGATACTGTGGAAAAGCGGTCTTTCCGCAGATCACCCCGGGAATTTTTGTACACAGGGCCTGTGTAGAACCTGGGGAGAACTCGAGGCCTCCTGTGGATGACGGAGAGTTGTCCACATCGAATCCACAGAGGTCCACAGTTTGTGCACAGCTTGTCCCCAGAAAAATCTTCGTGCCTGTGGGAAAGATTCTCACTCGAATCGGTGACATGTCCAACGACCGCAGAGGTTATGCACAGAAGTTGTCCACAAGTATCCACAGGCTGTGCATTGGGGTCGGGCTCTGTCCACACCGATGAACACAGCCCCCGTGGGGACCAGGCTCTTTAGCCTGTGTACCCGGCGGGGGCTGTGGATAATCCCGGTGGAAAACCAGGATTTTGAGTCGCGATTTGACAAAGAGGGATGATGCCTACTCAGGCGATCTCTCAGCCTCTCGTCGTCTTACAGCATGAGGTTCCTCAGCTCGTCGCTCAGCCTCTCATCGACTTGATTCTGTTCGTCAGCTCGGTCACCTGGTTGTAGGTGGAGCGCCGCTCCGCCATCAGGTTCCTGATCTTCCGGTCGGCGTGCATCACCGTCGTGTGGTCGCGGCCGCCGAAGAGCTGGCCGATCTTGGGCAGTGACATGTCCGTCAGCTCGCGGCACAGATACATGGCGATCTGACGCGCCGTCACCAGCACGCGGCTGCGCGAGGTGCCGCAGATGTCCTCGATCGTGAGGCCGAAGTAGGCGGCCGTCTGCGCCATGATGGTGGACGCGGTGATCTCGGTGCCGCCGGCCTCCGGGAACAGGTCCTTGAGCACCGCCTCGGCCAGCGGGAAGTCCACCGGCGAGCGGTTGAGCGAGGCGAAGGCCGTCACCCGGATCAGCGCGCCCTCGAGCTCGCGGATGTTGGTGGAGATCTTGCTTGCGATGAACTCCAGCACCTCGGGCGGCGCGTTCAGCCGCTCCTGCGCGGCCTTCTTGCGCAGGATCGCGATCCGGGTCTCGAGCTCCGGCGGCTGCACGTCGGTGATCAGGCCCCACTCGAAGCGGGAGCGCAGCCGGTCCTCGAGGGTGACCAGCTGCTTGGGCGGCCGGTCGCTGGAGATCACGATCTGCTTGTTGGAGTTGTGCAGCGCGTTGAAGGTGTGGAAGAACTCCTCCTGCGTGCCTTCCTTGTTCTCCAGGAACTGGATGTCGTCGATCATCAGGATGTCGATGTCGCGGTACCGGCGGCGCAGCAGGTCCTGCTTGCCGTCGCGGATCGCGTTGATGAAGTCGTTGGTGAACTCCTCGGTGCTGACGTACCGCACCCGGGTCCCCGGGTAGAGAGAGCGGGTGTAGTGCCCGATCGCGTGCAGCAGGTGCGTCTTGCCGAGTCCCGACTGGCCGTAGATGAACAGCGGGTTGTACGCCTTGGCCGGGGCCTCCGCGACCGCGACGGCGGCCGCGTGCGCGAAGCGGTTGCTGGAGCCGATGACGAACGTCTCGAACAGGTACTTCGGATTGAGCCGTCCCGCCTCGCCCTCCTTGACCGGGGCGTCGGAGGGGCCGCCGGACTGTTTGGCCTTGTCGCGGTCCGCCGCGTCGAGCGGGGCTCCGAAGCCGCGCTGCGGCAGCGAGTCCGGGACGGGCGGGAAGGACAGCGAGGCGGCCGGCGCCGGAGACGGGCGGTCGTCGGCCTGGTCGAGCGGCCTGCCGGAGAAGGGCAGCGCCGCCGGAGCCGACTGCGGGCCGGCGGGCTGCGGGGGCAGGCCGATCGGGCTCGCGGTGACGCCGGGGGCGGACGGCTGCTCCTCCGCCCGCAGCGCGAAGGGCAGCCGCGGCTGGTCGCCCAGCGCGTCGAACCCGCTGTGCTGCGACGGCGGGGCCGGCGGCTGCGGCGTGAAGGGCCGCGGGATCGGCTGCTGCTGGGCCTGCGGCTGCGCGTTGACCGTCACGGCGAGGTGCACCTGGTGCCCGAGCAGCCGGGCGAGTCCGCCGGCGACCAGGTCGCGCAGGCTGCCCTCGAGCTTCTCCTTGGTGTAATTGTCCTGGACGCCGAGCACGACGGTGTTGCCGACCAGGGCGATCGGCACGGTCAGCATCAGGAACGCGCGGTCCTTGGCGCCGAGCCGGCCCTCGGCCTCGAGTTGCGCGACGAAGTGCTTCCACACCGTGCCGAAGTCGCCGGCCGGCGGCAGATCGCCGGTCGAAGGGGCGTTGGAGTACTCGTCAGGCACGGCTACCACTCATCGTGATCGGTGTGACACAGGTCCGGCTCCGCCTGGCTCAACGATGCGTTGGCGGCGATGAGCACGGGGCGCATGCCCAAGTTTTCCACAAGTCCTGTGGACAACTTGTGGATCCCGCTGCGAAACCCTGAACGAGCCTCGGGACGAGCAGGGCGAGAACATGACGTTAGCCATCCCGGGCCTGCTGTTCAACTCGTTGTCCACAGCCGGGGGACGACGGGCCGGTCCGGCTTCGCCGGGCTCAACAACGCGTTCTGCGCCACTGAGGCGGGACGGCGGGTTTGACCCGGTGGCGGCTGCCCGCGTACCGTAAGCAGGTCGAGTCGAAACCTCCGTGTTGAACCCTGCCCGGAGTCGCTCGCACCTGTTTAGACCGAGACCTCAGTCAGTACCTGTCTGGAGCCCCCCAGTGAGCAAGCGCACCTTCCAGCCGAACAACCGGCGTCGCGCCAAGACCCACGGCTTCCGGCTGCGCATGCGCACCCGGGCCGGACGGGCCATCCTTTCCACGCGTCGCGCCAAGGGCCGCCGCGAACTGTCCGCGTAAGAGGGCGGCTGCCCGGCGGTGGGCCCCGCCGGTCGCCCGGACGTCATCGGAGTCGCGCGTGCTGCCTTCCGAAAGCCGCGTGCGTCGCGGTGACGAGTTCGCCCGGGCGATCCGCGCCGGACGGCGATCCGGGCGTGCCCACCTGGTGGCCTACCTCGCCGAAGGACCCGAGGGGTCCGAGAAGGCGATAGACGAAGCCCGCACGGGTCCTGGTGCCCGCGCGGGCTTCGTCGTGAGCAAGGCCGTGGGCAACGCGGTGGTGCGCAATCGGGTGCGCCGCCGGCTCCGGCACCTGTGCGCGGCCCGGCTCGGCGCGCTGCCGGCGGGCTCGATCCTGGTGGTGCGGGCGCTGCCGCCGGCGGCCGAAGCGGACTACGCGCTGCTCGGCAGGGAACTCGACGCGGCCCTCGAACGTCTGACAGGCGGCGGCGCCACGCGGCGCGCCCGTGTGCACCGGCGGGGTGAAGAGTCGTGAAGTACCTCTTCATGGGGCTCATCCGGATCTATCAGCGGACCATCTCACCGCTGCTGGGCCCGGTCTGCCGCTATTACCCGAGCTGTTCGCACTACGGCTACGAGGCGATGTCGGTCCACGGAGCCGCTAAGGGGACAATACTTACCGCATGGCGGATCCTGCGCTGCAACCCGTGGAGCGCGGGCGGCATCGACGAGGTGCCGCCGCGCGGCAGATGGCGCTCCCCGGTGGAGCGGGCCGAATCCGTAGAGACAGTCGCCGGCGAAGCGCGGTGAGTGTGGATAGTGGAGACGTGTGAAGTGAACCTGGCAGGCCTTAGGCGAGGAGCCTGATCGTGAGCAGTTGGTATGACACAGTGCTGAGCCCCATCATGTGGGTGATCAGCTGGCTGGTGGTCCAGTTCCACCGCTTGTTCAGCCTGGTGTTCGCATCGAGCAGCGGCTGGGCCTGGGGCTTGGCGATCGTGTTCCTCACCCTGACGATCCGCGTGGCGCTGATCCCGCTGTTCGTCAAGCAGATCAAGTCGATGCGGGCGATGCAGGTCATCCAGCCCGAGGTGAAGGCGCTCCAGGACAAGTACAAGCGGGACATCGAGCGGGCCAAGTTCGACCCGGTCAAGAAGCGGGATCTCCAGCAGAAGCAGCAGCGCGAGATGATGGCGCTGTACAAGGAGCACGGCACCAACCCGTTCTCCAGCTGTCTGCCGGTGCTGGCCCAGTCCCCGTTCTGGGCCTCGCTCTACCGACTTCTGTACAACGTCGCGAACGGCACGCACTTCGCGTTCATGACCGCGGCGCTCGTCATCAGCATCAACAGCGCGCACGTCTTCGGCGCCCCGATCTCCGCGCACTTCAACAGCGTCGGCGCCGCCCTGCACGGCGCGAGCTCGGCGGACGTCAAGGCCGTCTCCGGCGCGATGATCGTCATCTGCATGGTGACCCAGTTCATCACGCAGCGGCAGATGGTCCTGAAGAACAGCGCGCCGGACAACCCGATGGTCAAGCAGCAGAAGATGCTGATGTACGTGATGCCGCTGATGCTGGGGCTGTTCTACCTGATCGCCCCGATCGGCGTGCTGATCTACATGCTCACCTCGAACCTGTGGACCATGGGCCAGCAGTTCTACGTGCTGCACAACAACCCGACGCCCGGCTCGCTGGCGCATGAGGAGCACCTCAAGCGCAAGGCCGCCAAGGCGACGAAGAAGGGCAAGAGCGTCGAGGACGCCGAGTCCAAGGACGCCGAGTCCAAGGGCGCCGAGCCCGAGGACGAGGCGCCCGCCGCGAGCCTGACCTCGACCGGCCGGCCCAAGCCGCAGCGCAACCAGCCGTCGAGAACCACCAAGAGCCAGCGCACCAAGCGGTAGCGCGTACTGCGAAGCACGGTCGAAGACCAGAAGGAGAGGACGGACGGTGACGACGCAGTCCGAGAGCGCCGTGACACAGCCGGCTGCCGCCGAGAGCGACGAGGCTGAGCCCGGGACCGAGAGCCGGATCTCCCGGCTCGAGGAGGAGGGCGACATCGCGGCCGACTACCTGGAGGGGCTGCTCGACATCGCGGACCTCGACGGCGACATCGACATGGACGTCGAGGGTGACCGCGCCTCGGTGTCGATCGTCGGCGAGGGCCTGGCGCATCTCGTCGGCAAGGACGGCGAGGTGTTGGAGGCGCTGCAGGAGCTGACCCGGCTGGCGGTGACCCGGGAGACCGGCGAGCGCACCCGGATGATGCTGGACATCGGCGGGCACCGGGCCGCGCGGCGGGCCGCGCTGGTCGAGCTCGGCACCGAGGCGGTGGAGCAGGCGAAGTCCACCGGGCAGGGTGTGCGGCTGAGCCCGATGTCCCCGTTCGAGCGCAAGGTGGTGCACGACACCGTGGCCGCGGCCGGTCTGCGCAGCGAGTCGGAGGGCGAGGAGCCCAACCGCCATGTGATTGTCTATCCGGCCTAAAGTCTGAGAGTCCGACGAGTCGGATTGATCGACTGTCGGAGGGCCACCCGCGGCGAGGCGCGCCGCGGGTGGCCCTTTTTGGTTCACCCCGCGACCTGGCTAGGCTGTACCCAATCCCACCGGAGGACAGCGGCCGGTTCCACGTGAAACATGAGGTGTGGAGGAATGTCCCAGGATCTGTCCGGCTGCGCGCTCCCGGTGCCGCCGGCCGAGGCGAGTGCTCTGTTCGGTGAGAGCCTGCCGACGATGACCCGGTACGCGGAGCTTCTGGCCGGCCCGGGAGTCGAGCGCGGCCTGATCGGGCCGCGTGAGGTGGAGCGGCTGTGGGAACGGCACCTTCTCAACTGCGGGGCGATGGCCGAACTGATCGCGCCGGAGTTGAACGTGGTCGACGTCGGTTCGGGCGGTGGACTGCCCGGCCTGGTGCTGGCGATCGTCCGGCCCGACCTCCATATGACGCTGCTGGAACCGCTGCTGCGGCGGACGGTCTTTCTCTCCGAGTGCGTGGAGACCCTCGGGCTGCGCAACGTGGAGGTGCGCCGCGGGCGGGCCGAGGAGTGGGCGGGCCGGATGGATGCGGATCTGGTGACGGCCCGGGCGGTGGCGCCGCTGGAGCGACTCGTCGGCTGGTGCCTTCCGTTGCTCGCGCCGAAGGGTCGGATGCTGGCGCTCAAGGGGGAGGCGGCCGCGACGGAGTTGGAGCGGGTCGCGCCGAGCCTGAAGGCTTTGGGCGCGGTCGAGTGGGGAGTAGTGTCGGTGGGTGCCGAACTCGGCGAGGCGGCCACCCGCGTGGTGCGGATTGACTTGGGGGCCAACGGTTTTCGCACGGCGAAGTCCGCTCGCGGTGCTCGAAGCGTCCGTTCCTCGCGCTCCCGACGCACACCAAACTGAGACCGGCTACAGTACCTCTTGCTTCCTAGGCGCGTTTCACGTGAAACCGGATCCAGCAGACCCCTGTTCCACGTGGAACCCTTCCACGAGACTCCCCCGGTTCCACGTGAAACCTCTCGCGGTGCGGTCGTCCATGGCACCTAGGTATCTCCTGATTCAAGCTACGAGGGGACACGATGGTGGCGCCGCCTTCCGAGGGCTATCGCCGCAGGCACGCAGAAGGTGGCCAACGCGGCAACCAATCATCGAGCGGCGTTCCACTGCCTCGCGGGTGGCGCCTGGAAGAATCGCTGGAAGCGGAAAGCATGCCACCGGACGGCTTCAGCTGGACCTGGCACGTACCTGGCAGTGAATCGCGCGAAGCTGAACGAGCCGTCGTCACGACGACGGAGGAAGAGAGTTGGCCGATGCCCTACGACCAGCCGATCGGATCGGGCGGCCTTCAGCCAGTGCCCGCCGCCGTCGACACCGACACGCTGCACGGCGGTCGCCGCGCTCCGGCCGAAGACACGCCGATAGCGCGGGAGGCCGAGGCGGCAGTCGCCGCGATGGCCCGCAGCCAGGAACCGCTGCCGCGCCCGGCGAGCACCCGGACGATGGTGGTGGCCAACCAGAAGGGCGGCGTGGGCAAGACGACCACGACGGTGAACATCGCCGCCTCGCTCGCGCAGTTCGGTGCCAAGGTGCTCGTGGTCGACCTCGACCCGCAGGGCAACGCCTCCACCGCGCTCGGCATCGAGCACCACTCCGAGGTGCCCTCGATCTACGACGTGCTGATCGAGCGGTACACCATGGAGGAGATCGTCCAGCCGGTCGAGGACATCCCGGGGCTCTACTGCGCTCCGGCCACGATCGACCTCGCGGGCGCCGAGATCGAGCTGGTGTCGATGGTGGCCCGAGAGAGTCGGCTGCAGCGCGCGCTCGCGGCGTACCACGACACGATGGACTACATCCTCATCGACTGCCCGCCCTCGCTGGGGCTGCTCACGGTCAACGCGATGGTCGCCGGCAGGGAGGTGCTGATCCCGATCCAGTGCGAGTACTACGCACTCGAGGGGCTCACCCAACTGCTGCGCAACATCGAGTTGGTGCGCGCGCACCTGAACACCGATCTGAAGATCTCGACGATTCTGCTCACGATGTACGACGCGCGCACCCGGCTGGCCTCTCAGGTGGCCGACGAGGTGCGGCTGCACTTCCCGAACGAGGTGCTGGGCACCGCGGTGCCGCGCTCGGTGCGCATCTCCGAGGCGCCGAGCTACAGCCAGACCGTGATGACGTATGACCCCGCGTCGACCGGGGCGCTCGCCTACCGCGAGGCGGCCCGCGAAATCGTCGAGCGGTACGCGCAGGTGCCCGGCCAGCGCACGCTTCCCGCGGAAACTGATCCCGCGGCGTCCAACCCCCAGCACGCCGCGGCACCCGCCGACGGCGGCGGCTTCCATGAGGTGGCACGATGAACGACCGTCGGCGAGGGCTCGGCCGAGGCCTGGGCTCGCTGATCCCGACCGCACCGGACGGCGTCGCGCCGGGTACCGCCGCCGCGGCCACCGGAGTGCCGCCCAGACGGCTCCCGCTCGGCGAGGTCTACCGGCCGGAGTCCGAAGAGTTCCACGTGGAACAGTCCGGGGCTCCGGAGGAGCCGCGGATGGTCGCCGGCGCGTACTTCGCGGAACTGCCGCTGTCGTCCATCGTGCCGAACCCGCGGCAGCCGCGTGACTACTTCGACGAGGAGGATCTGCGCGACCTCGGCACCTCCATCAAGGAAGTCGGCCTGCTGCAGCCGATCGTGGTGCGCAAGGTCGACGGCGAGCGCTACGAACTCATCATGGGGGAGCGCCGTTTCCGCGCCTCCAAGGCGATCGGGCTCGCCGAGATCCCGGCGATCGTGCGGCAGACCGAGGACAATCGGATGCTGCTCGACGCGCTGCTGGAGAACCTGCAGCGCGCCCAGCTGAATCCGCTGGAAGAGGCGGCGGCCTTCGACCAGTTGCTCAAGGACTTCGAGTGCACGCACGAGGAGCTCGGCAGCCGGGTCGGGCGCTCGCGCTCCTACATCTCCAACGCGCTCCGGCTGCTCAAGATGTCGCCCGAGGTACAGCTGAAAATCGCGGCGGGCACCATCTCGGCCGGGCACGCCAAGGCGCTCGCCGGAGTCGACGACCACGAGGCGCAGGAACAGCTCGCCAAGCGCATCGTCGCCGAACTGCTCTCCGTGCGCGCCGTCGAGGAGCTCGTCCAACTGCACGACCCGGACAAGTCCAAGAAGCCGCGCAAGCCGCGGCCCGGCAGCCGCATCTCCCCCGCGGTGACCGACCTCGCCGACCGGCTCTCCGACCGCTATGACACGCGCGTCTCCGTCAACGTCCTCGGTGGCCGCGGCAAGGTGATCGTCGAGTTCGGTTCGCTCGAGGATCTGGACCGCATCCTCGAGCTGATGGCCCCCGGCGAGAGCGTGCGCCTCTCGGAATAGCGGCGCCCGCCGCGCGGTTCACGTGAACGACCCACCCGGCAGACTGACAGCAGTGGAATTCGAGAGAAGGCAGCAGGCAGTGCCAGAGGCAGCAGAGGGAACCGAAGTCCGGAACGTCATCATCATCGGCTCCGGGCCCGCGGGTTACACCGCCGGGATCTACACCGCCCGGGCCGGTCTGAAGCCGCTGCTTTTCGAGGGTTCGGTGACCGCGGGCGGTGCGCTGATGAACACCACCGAGGTGGAGAACGTCCCCGGCTTCCCGGACGGCGTGATGGGCCCGGATCTGATGGACGGGCTGCGCAAGCAGGCGGAGCGCTTCGGCGCCGACCTCGTGACGGACGACGTCATCGAGGTCGATCTGAGCGGTCCGATCAAGCGCGTCGTGGACGGTAACGACGAGTCGTACTACGCGCGCACCGTCATCATCGCCACCGGCTCCGGCTACCGGGAGCTCGGCGTGCCGGACGAGAAGCGGCTGTCCGGCCACGGCGTCTCCTGGTGTGCCACGTGTGACGGATTCTTCTTCCGCGAGAAGAACATCGCGGTCGTCGGCGGCGGTGACACGGCGATGGAGGAGGCGAGCTTCCTCACCCGTTTCGGCAAGAGCGTCACCGTCGTGCACCGTCGCGGCGAACTGCGCGCCAGCAAAATCATGCAGGAGCGCGCTTTCGCCAACCCGAAGATCGACTTCGTCTGGAACAGCGAGGTGTCGGCCGTCCTCGGCGAGGACAAGGTGACCGGACTCCGGCTGCGCGACACCCGCACCGGCGAGGAGCGCGACCTCGAGGCGGACGGCCTGTTCATCGCGATCGGCCACGACCCGCGCAGCGATCTGTTCAAGGGGCAGGTCGAGCTCGACGACGAGGGCTACGTGAAGGTCGACGCGCCGAGCACGCGCACCAACCTCGAGGGCGTCTTCGCGTGCGGCGACGTGGTGGACCACACCTACCGGCAGGCGATCACCGCGGCCGGCACCGGGTGCGCCGCCGCGCTGGACGCCGAGCGCTTCCTCGCCGCCCTGGAGCACGCGGAATCAACTCGGCAGTCCTGACGTTCCACCCACAGACCCCACGCAGAGACGAAGGAGGCCGCACTATGTCGGCGCTCAAGAAGGTCACCGACGCGACTTTCGACGAAGAAGTCCTCAAGAACGACAAGCCGGTGCTGGTCGACTTCTGGGCCGAGTGGTGCGGGCCGTGCCGCATGATCGCCCCGATCCTCGAGCAGATCGCCACCGAGCACGGTGAGAAGCTGGAGATCGTCAAGCTGAACACCGACGAGAACCCGGAGATCGCGACGCGCTACGGGGTGCTGAACATCCCGATGCTGAACGTCTACGTCAAGGGCGAGGTCGCCAAGACCATCGTCGGCGCCAAGCCGAAGCGCGCACTGCTCAAGGACCTCGAGGACTTCATCGGCTGACGAGGCCCTGAACCAGGACCTCGGCTGTAGAGCTCGGACAGGGGCCCGCGTAAACCACCGCGTAGTAGGTGGGGGACGCGGGCTTCTGCGTGTCCTGGTACACCACCAGGGTCGCGGTCTGGCTCTCGTATTCGCGGTGAGACGTCGTCAGAACCGTGTAGCCGGAACGCTGCGGCACGCTCGGGTCCGCGCAGTGCACGCCCTGGACCATCGGCGAGACCATCGGACCGCTGCTCATCTCGTTCGTGTTGCTCGGCAGAACGCTGCGCACCCACGCGAGAGCATTCGGATCTGTAAGCGCGCTGTTACTCCCCGGAGCCTTCTCGGCGGCGGCGCCCGACGCCGAGCTGGCCGAGGTGCCCGACTGGCCCTGGTTCGCCAGTACGCCGACGCCGACGCCGACGAGGGCGATCAACGCGAGCGAGCCGAGTGGGATCGCGAGCTTCCGCCAGGACAGCCGGCGGCCCCGCCGCGGCGGGGCCGCCGCGGCTTGCGCCGCCGCCTCCCGCTCCGCGTCGACCTCCAGCCACGCGCGGGCCACGGCGGCGTCCATGCGTATGGCCACCGAATCGGGGACTTCCGGCTCGGGCAGCGCGGCCAGCTCCGTCAGCAGCAGGCGCAGGTCCGCGAGTTCGGCCGAACACTGCGCGCAGCCCTCAGCATGCTCAAGCAGGCCCGCACCGGCCGTCTCAGGACTGAACGCGCACTCCGACAGCTCGTCGGACGTCGGGTGCGCGGGCGCCGCGCCACGGGGCTCCTGTGGCTCTGTCACCGGGCACCCCGCTTCTGCTTCTTCTCTGGTGTGGCTGGCTGGTCGATCTGTACTGAGACGTCGGGATCGGGCGCCGGGTTCCGCAGATCGTGCAGAGTCACGGCGAGCTTGGCCCGGCCGCGCGCGCAGCGGCTCTTGATCGTGCCGCCGGGCACGCCGAGGACCGCGGCCGCCTCGTCCACCGGCAGCCCCTGCACGTCCACCAGCACCACGGCCGCGCGCTGGTCCACCGGCAGCTGCGCGAGGGCCTGCTCGAGCACGAGCCGCAGCTCCCGCTGCTCGGCCATGTCGGTCGGGTCCTCGGTGGCCTGCCGCCAGACGCTCGACTCGGGATCGGGATAGTGCACCGTCGGCCGCGCGGCCTGCCGCCGCAGCCGGTCCAGGCAGGCGTTCACGGTGATCCGGTAGAGCCAGGTGCCCACCGCCGAGTCCTGCCGGAAGGAGCCGGCCGCCTTGAACGCGGACAGCGCCGCGTCCTGCAGCGCGTCCGCCGCGTCCTCCGGATTGCCCGCGGTGCGCAGCGCCACCGCCCACATCCGGCCGCGGTGGCGCGCCAGCAGCTCGCCGAAGGCCTCGCGGTCCCCCGCCAGATGCCGGCGCAGGCACTCGAGGTCGCCCGCGTCGTCGCGCGCCGCCTCCCGCATGCTCTCCCTCGTGTTCTCGCGTTCGCCGCGCTCGCGCCGGTCGCTCGGACTATTCGCCGAGCACCTGGACGTCGAGGATGTTGTTGCGGTACCCGGCCGGCGTCCCGTTAGACCCGATCGCGTCCTGCTCTTGCAGCTGGGTGAAGATGATCGCGACGTACTCGGCGGAGGTGGCCGAGAAGTTCGCCGTGACCGTCTGCCCGGAGGAGACGTTGCTCAGCGTCTTCTGCAGGGTGAAGCCGTCGGAGGTCAGGCCGGTGGCGTTCCAGGTCGTCGAGCTGCCCGCCGGCGCGGTCAGGATCTCGACCGTGGCGCCGGCGCTGGCGAGCTGGAACTTGATCTGGTCCACCGTGTGCGCCGAGCCCAGGTTGAACACGAGCCCTATCCCGCCGCCGCTGGTCGCCCAGTTCGAGTTCGTCTGGGTGGTCATCTTCCAGCCGGTGCCCGAGTTGTTGTACGCGTCGGCCGCGGTCGACTGGGAGCCGCTGGTCGGCGACTGGTCCCAGATCGAGTCGCCGGAGATGGTCAGCGTCTTGCCCGCGGTGCCCGCCGGGATGCTCACGACGCCGCCGGAGGACGGGTGCGGCGTGGCGTTGCTGATGCTCCCGGTGGTGGTGTTGGTCTTGTTGTTCCCGGTCAACTGGAACGCGGCGAGAGTGGCCAGCGCGACGACCGCGCAGCCTCCGACGGCCAGCACACCGCGACGGCGCCAGACCGGCTTGCGCGATTCCGGCTCGGGGGACCACGAGGGCGCGGAGTCGCGCTTGTCGGCTCCGCCGCCCGAGTTCGAGGCCGCCACCGGCTTGGCGCTCCGGGTGCGCGGCGGCACGACCACGGTCGACTCCGGCGCCTCCTCGCGCAGCCGGGGCAGCGAGCGGATCGCGTCCGCCAGCTCCTTGACGGTGCCGAACGACTCGTGTTCGCCGAGGCCCAGGGCACGGCAGACCGTCGCGTCGACCTGCTTCGGCACCGCGGCGCGGATCTGCGCGGGGGTGTAGAGAGCGGCGCTGTCCGTCGGGGCCGCGTCGAGGCCGTATTCGGCCTCGGTGCCCGGCCAGCGCGCGGTGAGCGCGGCGTACCAGATCTGACCCAGTGCCAGAACGTCGGCGGCGTAACGCTTCTCGACCTCCGCGGACTCCGGCTCCGCGCCGCTCAGGGTGGCCTCGACGAGCAGCCCGCGCAGCTTCACCTCGCCCGCCTTGGTGATCATCACCGTGGCCGGATTCATCGCGCCGTGCGTCACCTCGGCCTCGTGCGCGCGGACCATCGCCTCGGCCAGCTCGCGCACCATCGCGGTGGCCCGGCCCGGGGAGAGCGGGCCGTCGGTGAGGCGCTCCTGCAGCTGCTCGGCTCCGGGCACCCACTCGGTGACGATGTAGAGCAGGTCCTCGTCCTGCACCGCGTCGAGGACCTGGACGAAGCGCGCGTCGGGCACCGCCGCCGCGTCCCGCGCCGCCCTGGCCACCTGCTCGACCAGCGGGTGCTCGGTGGCTATGAGGTCCACCCCGACGCGGCGGTTGAGCAGTTCGTCCACGCCGACCCACAGCTGCGGCTCGGGCTCGAAGACCCCGCCGAAACCGCGCACCATCCGCTCGAGCCGGTACCGGCCGCCCAGCCGCCGGCCGATTACGGCCAGTTCGCGCGGCTGCTTCGGCCCGGCGGGCTCCCAGGTCGACGGCTCGGATTCGGCCTCCGACTCCGACAACGCGGGCTCCGGCTCCAGCTCGGACTCCGACTCGGGCTCTTCGGCGGACTCGTCTTCGGTAGCGGCCGCCTCCGCGACCGGCTCGGCGGGCTCGGCGGATTCGTCGTCATCCGACTCCGACTCCGGTTCCGACGATTCCGCTTCCGCCGCCGCCTCCGGGTCGTCCTCGTCCTCGGCTGCGTCCTCGTCCTCGTCCGCTGCCTCGACTGCCCCTGCCACTTCTTCCTCGGGCACGGCCTTGGCCGTGGGCTCGTTCTCCGGCCCCTGCAGCGGTGCGGAGACGTCCTCGTCCTCGCTGTGCTCGGCGGGGTTTTCGGCCAGGGCAGCCACGGCCCTCCCTCGGTTTCCTTGCGGCGGTTCGGCGGTTCGGCGGTTCGACTTGAGCCTTTCCCGCCTCATGTTAGTGCTAACGGCCGAGACGCGCCTTCACGGTGCCCAACAAGGAGTTCAGCTCCTGGACGCGCATTTTGCGCGCCGCGAGGAGGAAGATCGCGATGAACAGAAGACCGCCCGCGGCGAATCCGGCGATCGCGCCGACGGTTCCGGCTCCGCGCATGTCGGTGACGTAGATTCCCACCGGACCGCCGATCGCCGCCGCCAATCCCGCCGCGACGCACAGTTTGATGTGCACGCGCACCACGCGCTTTCCGTCGAAACTTCCGACGAGCTTGTGCAGCCGCTGTGCGGTGATCGCCATTCCGACCAGATACGAGATCGAATAGCCCGCGCACATTCCGGCCACCGCCCACGTGGTGTTGCCGAGAACCAGGAACGAGCCGTATGCGAGCCCGGCGTTCGCGATGCCGATCCACACTGCGATCACGAACGGCGTCTTCGTGTCCTCGTACGCGTAGAAGCCGCGAAGCATCACGAACTGCGCCGAATAGGGGATCAGTCCGAGGCTGAAGGCCATCAGCATGTAAGCCAGGTTGTGCGATTCGGTCGGCGTCATCCCGCCGTGGCCGAGCAGGATCGAGACGATCTGCTGGCCGAAGGCGAGGAAGGCGAAGGCGCAGGGCACGATCAGCATGCCCGTCGAGCGCAGGCCGTAGGAGATCGCGTCGCCCACCGCGCGGCGATCGCCGACGTGCGCGGACCGGCTCATCCGCGGCAGCAGCGAGGTGATGATCGAGACCGTGATGACCGACTGCGGCAGCACCCAGAGCGTGACCGCGTTCGAATACGCCGCATATCCCACACCGCTGTGCGCGAACCGGTCGCCCATCGTGGTGGACAGATTGGTCACGACCCAGTTGACGCCCGCGCCGACGAAGACCGTCAGCAGCGTCCACTTGGCCAGCGTCATCGACTTGCCGAGGCCGGTGTTGCGCCAGTCGAAGCGCGGCCGGAAGCGCACGCCCACGCCGCGCAGGTAGGGCAGCAGGGTGATCGTCTGCAGCACGATGCCGAGCGTGGTGCCGAGGCCCAGCAGTATCTGCTCGTTTATCGTGATCGTGGCCGCCGTGTTGAACGTGTTGCCGACGATCCAGATGTAGGAGCCGAGGGTGGCGATCTGCACCACGTTGGCCAGCACCGGCGTCCACATCATCGGGCCGTAGCTGTCCTTGGCGTTCAGGATCTGGCCGAACATCACGGACAGGCCGTAGAACACGATCTGTGGCAGGCAGTACCGGGCGAACACGATCGTGGCCGTGCGGTCATGACCGCTCACACTGCCCGCGTAGAAGCTGACCAGCTGCGGCGCGGCGATGACCGCGATCGCGGTCAGGCCGCCGAGGAAGACGATCGTCATGGTCAACAGCCGGTCGATGAACGCCTGGCCGCCGTCCGCGTCGTCCTTCATCGCGCGCACCAACTGCGGCACGAAGATCGCGTTGACCGCGCCGCCGATGACGATCATGTAGACCATGTTCGGCAGGTTGTTGCCGACGTTGAAGTCGTCGGCGATGCCGACCGTGCCGAGCGCGGCGACCAGCATCGAGGAGCGGACCATGCCGGTGACCCGGGAGGCGATGGTGCCCATCGCCATGACCCGGCTCGCCCGGGAGACGCTGGTCCTGGCCGCCTCGGCCGACTTCGCCTCGACCGCGACCCCGCCGACGAGCTCGTCCGCGAGGGTGCCGGGCCCCTGAACCTGCCCGCGCCGCGGCGGGATGAGCGTCTGCAGCGAGGTCGGGTCCAGGAAGCCCGCGCTGATCGCCGGGATGTTGAACCGGGTCGCGTCGACGGCCTCGGCGTACGCCGCGCGCCGGGCCTGCAGGGCCTCGGGCGGCTCGTCCGGCGGTATTTCCGGGTACCAGAGATTCTGCGTCTCGTGCCGGGTCTGCTGGTACCACTCGTCGGTCTGGCCCACGAAGTGCTCGCCGGAGGAACCGGGGCCCTGGTTTTGGGCGTACGGGTAGTCGGACCGATACTCGGCCACGTACTCCTGTCCCTGGTACCGGTCGCCGCCCTCGGGGCGCCACCCAGACATCGCTCGGTTTCCTCCTGTGCCGCACGGCCCGCGACAGCCGTTGCGCGCGGACTGGCTCCGAGCGCTTGCCTTCATTCTCCCGGTTTCGGGCCCCGCGTGGTGCGAACCGGTCGGTCAGTCACCCTCGCGGGTCGCCGGCTCGCCGCGCGAGCGCTTTCTACCCCGATAGATACGCAACCCTACAGCGAAGACGAGCAGCGCCGCCGAGCCCGCGAACAGCAGCAGCGCCACGAAGCCGATCGAGGTCACGGTGACCTGCAGGGACTGCGATCCGTCGGTCTTGGGCGTGCCGTAGTGCACGCCGGTGGAGGTGACCAGAAAGGCCGTGACCTGGTAGGTGGTCGAGGCGACCTTCGTGTCCACCGGCACCTCGACCGCCGTGCTGCCGTTCGCCGGGAATTCACGCACCGGGATCTGGGTCACGTTCAGCCCGGACGGGCTGGTCTGCACGCTCAGGCCGAGCTTGACCGGCTGGGAAAGGCGATTGACGACGGTGAACGGAATGGAGCCGCTGGTGCCGGTCAGGGTCAGGTCCGACTTGGGGATCAGATAGACCAGGCCGGTCTGGTAGCCGAGCCGGCCGGAGACATCGGACTCGAACGTCTTCCAGGCCGCGGAGTTCCCGCGCCAGTCGGCCGAGACCGTCCGCAGCACCGCGTTGGCAAAACCGACCGTCGTCGAGTCGGACCTGGTCAGGATCGACTGGTAGAGCGTGACCTGCGACTGCAGGTTGATCGCCGACGACAGCTGACTGGTGGTCAGGTCCGCGCTGACGGCGGAGGACGAGCGGGTCGGCGTTCCGGTGGAGGCGCCGGAGTCGGCGGATTGCTTGAGCAGCGAGGACAGGCCGGTCGAGGTGATCCAGGAGGCGCTCTGCAGCACCTTGAGGGTTCCCATGTCCGCCGCCGCGGTGTTCGCGTCGCGCGGCAGGGTCATCATGATCGAGTGTGAGATGTTCGGCGTGGCGAGCGCGATCAGCGCGGTCTGCGCGAGCAGCCGCTGGCCGGAGAGCAGCGAGGAGTTGGAGCCGGCGGAGACGTACGACGCGTCGGCCGAGTCGCCCGACATGATCGCGTCCAGGCCGCTGTCCCCGATGACGAGGTTGTTCTTTCCGTTGGCCGACGCGCGGCCGGTCGGGGTGTACGCCTGGTTCGGCACGGACAGGCCGATCGAGGTGGAGTCGACGACCACGGCGGACGGGTCGACGGAGTCCGCGAGGCTGAGCGTGGCCGACGAGACCTGCCCGTCCGCGGGCCAGGCGAGCAGTCCCTGCGGGTCCCGGCCGGCGACCGACTTGACCGTGCCGTCCGAGGTGGACTGCTTCGCGGCCTCGCGGAGGAACTGCTCGGCCTGCGAGCTCGACGCGTTCGAGAGCGAGCCGAGGTCCGGGTCCGTCGTGGGCAGTTGCCACAGTTCGCCGTTCGTGCTGCCGAGGACGTACCTGGCCTCCTTGAGCCAGGCGGTCGCGTAGTCCGCGTCCGGGCCCACGTCGGAGGTTCCCGTGCCGGTCGGCGCGACCACGTAACCGCTCTCGATCTGCATCGCGGTGTTGAGCAGGTCCGGGTCCACCACCCAGGAGATCGTGCCCTTCGGCAGAAGCGATCCGGCCAACAGCAGCTTGTAGAGGCTGCCGTTCGTGCCCATCTCCGAGATCAGGCCGTCCTCGGTCAGTTCGGGGTACGTCGCGCCATTGATCGTCTCCTGATATCCGTCGGCCGAGGACGACGCGGTGACCGGGGCCAGCACCGTCAGCTGCGTCGGGGAGACCGACGAGGAGCCGGTGCCGATCTTGTAGGGCAGGTAGGTGCGCAGCGCGTGGCCGAGCGGTGCCCCGTTCGTGTAGGCCTGCACGTCCAGCGCGTAGACCGTGCCGGCGGACGGGCCCAGCGCGCCGACCGTGGTCTTCAGGCTCCACGCGTGGCTTCCGGACGAGAGCGTGCCCAGCGTGTCCTGCACCGTGTAGAGCTGCGTGTCGTTGTCGCTCGGGCCGTCGTTCATCGCGGACCGGATGCTCACGGCCTCGTAGTTGAGCTGCACTATGACGTCCGAATGCGAGGAGCCCGAGGGGATCGTGAGATTCCCCGCCAGGCTCAGCGCCTGCGAACTCGACGTGGCCACGGTCGGCGTCATCGAGGTCAGGCTGACCGTCACCTCCTGCGCGGCGGACGCGGGACCGGCGGCGGCCAGGCCGAGCAGTCCGGCGGCGGCGACCAAGGTCAGGGCGAGCAGGGCACGGAACGTGCTTTGTGGCGGGAGAGGCCGGGTCACAGGGAAATCCTATGGGGAGGTGAGCAGTCTTCTGAGCACGGCGGGACTGGAATGCGGGCCAGGGGGGTACTGCACTTACCCTTGGTTGACGTGTCTACCTCGGTTCCGGATCCCAAGCAGGCGGCGGTGCTCGCCCTGCTGCAGCTCAATCCCGTCGCGCTCGAGTTGGGAGAGCTGTTCACAGCCGCCGGACACGACCTCGCGCTGGTCGGCGGCTCGGTTCGGGACGCCCTGCTCGGCCGGCTCGGCGACGATCTCGACTTCACCACGGACGCCCGTCCCGAGGAGATCATGCGGATCGTGCGGCCCTGGGGCGAGGCGGTCTGGGACGTGGGCATCGCCTTCGGCACGATCGGCGTGCAGAAGGACGGCCTGAAGCTGGAGATCACCACGTACCGCAGCGAGGCGTACGACCGCGAGTCGCGCAAGCCGGCGGTGGACTTCGGCGACACCCTCGAGGGCGACCTGGTGCGCCGCGACTTCACCGTGAACGCGATGGCCGTACGGCTGCCCGGAATGCAGTTCGTGGACCCGCACAAGGGCTTCGAGGACCTGGCCAGGAAGGTGCTGCGCACGCCGGGCACGCCGCAGGAGTCCTTCGGCGACGACCCGCTGCGGATGCTGCGGGCGGCCCGGTTCGCCGCGCAGCTCGGCTTCGCGGTGGCGCCTGAGGTCGAGGCCGCGACGCGTTCGATGGCCGGGCGGCTCTCCATCGTCTCCGCCGAGCGCGTTCAGGCCGAGTTCTCCAAGCTGCTGCTCGCCGAGGACCCGCGCCGCGGGCTCGGCCTGCTGGTCGGCACCGGGCTCGCGGACCAGTTCCTGCCGGAACTCCCCAAGCTGCGCCTGGAGATCGACGAGCACCACCGGCACAAGGACGTCTACGAGCACACGCTGATCGTGGTCGAGCAGGCGATGGAGCTGGAGCAGGACGGCCCGGATCTGGTGCTGCGGATGGCCGCGCTGCTGCACGACATCGGCAAGCCGCGCACCCGCAAGTTCGAGCCGGGCGGCGGCGTCTCCTTCCACCACCACGAGCTCGTCGGCGCGAAGATGACGCGCAAGCGGCTGCGCGAGCTCAAGTACTCCAAGGAGTTCGTCGACGACGTCTCCCGGCTGGTCGAGCTGCACCTGCGGTTCCACGGCTACGGCGAGGGCGAGTGGACCGACGCCGCGGTGCGGCGCTACGTGCGCGACGCCGGGCCGCTGCTGGACCGGCTGCACAAGCTGACCCGCTCGGACTGCACGACCCGCAACCGGCGCCGGGCCGCCGCGCTGGCCGCCGCGTACGACGACCTCGAGGTCCGCATCGCGCGGCTGCAGGAGCAGGAGGAGCTCGACTCGATCCGCCCGGACCTGGACGGGAACCAGGTCATGGAGCTGCTCGGGATCGGCCCGGGGCCGGTCGTCGGGCGCGCCTACAAGTTCCTGCTGGAGCGGCGGCTCGACGAGGGCCCGCTCGGCTACGACCGGGCGGTCAGCGAACTGCGGGAGTGGTGGGCTCTCCAGCCGGAATCGGCGGTAGCGGCTCCGGGCCAGGCTCCTGCGGAATCTTGAGCGTGTACCAGAATCCGGTCAGCAGGTAGGCGCCGGAGACGATGCCGAGCACGGCGTAGGACTTGCCGTTCATCGGAAGCGTGGCGGCGGCGAACGCGGCGGCGACCACGAACGAGCCGTTGTACAGCATGTCGTAGAACACGAAGACCCGGCCGCGGAAGTCGTCGTCCACATTGCGCTGCACGAGCGTGTCCGTGCTGACCTTCTGGCCCTGCGAGAAGAATCCCAGCAGGAACGCGCCGATCAGCAGCGTCGGCTCGCGGAACGGCGCGCCGAATACGAGCTCGGCGATGCCGGCGGCGGTCAGGCACAACGGAATCCAGCGATGCAGGCTCAGCTTGCGGGCGACGAACGGAGTGGCCACCGCGCCGAGCCCGAAGCCGACGCCGGAGACGCCGACTGCGAAGGCGAAACCGGCCAGCCCGGCGTTGGTGTTCTTCGGATCGTTGAAGGCGTTGCGGAACAGCAGCAGCGTGATGATGGTCACCGCGCCGTAGCAGAAGCGGCTGACCGCGATCGCGGCGAGCGGCCGTCCGGCGGCGGGCCGCGCGATCACGTGCCGGGCGCCGGAGGCCACCCCGCGCGCGACGCTGGCCATGGCCGAGCGCCAGGGCGTCCGCGCGGGCGTGGCCGGGCCGAGTCCGTCCGCCGGGATGGTCAGCGCGACCAGGGCGCTGAGCACGTACAGGCACGCCGTGCAGACGAGTACGCCGCTGACCGAGCCCTGGCCGTGCCCGACGACCGCGTGCACGAGGACGCTGACGCCCGCGCCGATCGTCGTGGCCAGCGTGCCGAGGGTCGGGGAGACCGCGTTGGCGACGACCAACTGCTCGCCGGTGACCGTGTGCGGCAGTCCGGCCGACAGGCCGGCCAGGATGAACCGGTTCGCGGAGAACGCGGCGAGCGCGGCGAGGTAGAACAGGAAGCCGGTCGAGTTCGCCGCCGCGCAGGCCGCGACCCCGAGCACCAGCCCGGCGCGCACCAGATTCGCCCAGAAGAGCATCTGCCTGCGCCGCCACCGGTCGAGGAAGACCCCCGCGAACGGTCCGACGATGGTGAACGGCAGCAGCAGCACGGCGAAGGCCTCGGCCACCTTGCCGGGGGTGGCCGCGTTCTGCGGGGAGAACACGACATAGGTGGCCAGCGCGGCCTGAAAGGCGCCGTCCCCGAACTGGCCGGCCAGACGCACCGTCAACAGCAGTCGGAACCGGCGCAGGCCGGAAGCGAAGATCACCGTGCGTAACTGACGAAGGACCCTCACGCTACACAGGTTAGGTATCTTCCGGCCTAAGTGCGACCGAGGAATCGTGGCCGGGCTCGCGGGCCGATGGCTCTCGCCTGGCGGCGTTCTCGTGGCTCTTCGAGCCCGCTCCGCGAACGGTCGCCGCCCAAACCCGGGGCGAGTTCCTCCTCGGCCTTGCCAGACTCGGCCCTCGACCCGCTCCCTGATCCAGCCACGATTTCTCAGTTGCACCTACGCATCGTCTTCGCCGCCCAGGCCGGACGGTCCGGGACTCAGCCTTCGTAGTACGAGTCCGCGACCGTGAGCGCGGCGTCGATGCCGGCCAGGCCCTCGCGCGCGTCGTCCTCGGCGAGGTTCAGCGGCGGCGTGAGCTGCAGCCGGTTGAAGTGCGGCATCGGCCAGACGCCGTGCTTCTTGGCCTCCGCGAACACCGCGTTCATCGGCGCCGCGTCGGCTCCGGCGGCCGCGTACGGAACGAACATCTCGCGCGTGTCGCGGTTCTTGACCAGGTCAAGCGCCCAGAACGCGCCGATGCCGCGGACCTCGCCGACCGAGGGGTGCTTCTGCGCGAGCTCGCGCAGGGCGGGACCGAACACGGTGTCGCCGAGCCAGGCGGCGTGCTCGACGATCCGCTCCTCGCGCATGGTCTTGATCGTGGCGACGGCCGCGGCGCAGGCGAGCGGGTGGCCGGAGTAGGTCAGGCCGCCGGGGAACGCCCGGTTCCGGAAGGTGTCGTACACCTGGTCTGAAATGATCACGCCGCCGAGCGGGACGTAGCCCGAGTTCACGCCCTTGGCGAAGGCGATCAGGTCCGGCGTGACGCCCCAGTGGTCGACCGCGAACCAGGCGCCGGTGCGGCCGAATCCGGCCATCACCTCGTCCGCGATGTACAGGATCCCGTACTTGTCGCACAGCGCGCGCACGCCCGCGAGGTAGCCGGGCGGCGGGATCAGGATCCCGTTGGTGCCGACCACCGTCTCCAGCACGATCGCGGCGATGGTGCCGGGGCCCTGCAGTTGGATCGTCTGCTCCAGGTGGGCCAGCGCGCGCTCGGACTCCTCGGCCTCGGTCGTCGCGTAGAACGAGGAGCGGTAGAGGTACGGGCCGAAGAACTTCTGCACGCCGCCGTCGTGATGCCCGGCGCTCTCGTTCGCCCAGCGCCGCGGGTCGCCGGTCATGGTGATCGCGGTCGCGGTGTTGCCGTGGTACGAGCGGTACGCGGTGAGCACCTTGGGCCGGCCGGTGTGCACCCGGGCCATGCGCACCGCGTTCTCGATCGCGTCCGCGCCGCCGTTGGTGAAGAAGACCCGGTTCAGGCCCTCCGGCGCGTGCGAGGTGATCAGCTCGGCGGCCTCGGCGCGCACGTCGTTCGCGAAGGCTGGGGCGATGGTGCACAGCTTCGCGGCCTGCTCCTGGATCGCCGCGACCACCTTCGGGTGCTGGTGCCCGATGTTGGTGTAGACGAGCTGGCTGGCGAAGTCGAGGTAGACGTTGCCCTCGTAGTCCCAGAACCGGGAGCCCGCGGCGCCGGCCACCGGCAGCGGGGCGATCTGGTCCTGCGCGGACCAGGAGTGGAAGACGTGGGCGCGGTCGAGTTCGGCCACCGCCTTGCCCTTGTCGGGGTCGGCGGCGATGTGCGGCAACGCGGTGTCGGTCATGTCTCCAGAGTAGGAAACACCGATCGGGCCGCCCAACCGACACTGTGTACGGCTGGACGACCCGATTACGGCAACATGCTCGGCGGAACCTACAGGAACGACCTGATCTGGATGGTCGCGTTGCGGTCCTGGCCGACGCCGATGGCCGAGATCTGCGCGCCGGACAGATCTTCGAGCCGCCGCACGTAGGCCTGTGCGTTGTCCGGCAGGTCGGAGAACTCGCGCGCCTTGCTGATGTCCTCGTCCCAGCCGGGCAGGTACTCGTAGACCGGCTTGGCGTGGTGGAAGTCGGTCTGCGTCATCGGCAGCTCGTCGTGCCGCACGCCGTCCACGTCGTAGGCCACGCACACCGGGATCTGCTTCCAGCCGGTGAGCACGTCCAGCTTGGTCAGGAAGAAGTCGGTCAGGCCGTTGACGCGGGCCGCGTAGCGCGCGATCGGCGCGTCGAACCAGCCGCAGCGCCGGTCCCGGCCGGTGGTCACGCCGTACTCCCCGCCGATCCGGCGCAGCGCCTCGCCGTCCTCGTCGAACAGCTCGGTCGGGAACGGTCCGGCGCCCACCCGCGTTGTGTAGGCCTTGAGGATGCCGATACTCCGGGTGATCCGGGTCGGGCCGATGCCGGAGCCCGAGCAGGCGCCGCCCGCGGTCGGGTTCGAGGAGGTGACGAACGGATAGGTGCCGTGGTCCACGTCGAGCAGCGTGCCCTGGCCGCCCTCGAGCAGCACGACCTTGCCCTCGTCCAGCGCGTTGTTCAGCAGCAGCGCGGTGTCCGCGACGTGCGGGCGCAGCCGTTCGGCGTAGCCCAGGTACTCCTCCACGATCGCGTCGGCCGCGATGGCCCGGCGGTTGTAGATCTTCACCAGCATCTGGTTCCGGTCGCGCAGCGCGCCGTCGACCTTCTGCGCCAGGATGCCCGGGTCGAACAGGTCCTGCACCCGCACGCCGATCCGGTTGATCTTGTCCGCGTAGGTCGGGCCGATGCCGCGCCCGGTGGTGCCGATCCGGTTCTTGCCCAGGAAGCGCTCGGAGACCTTGTCGATCGTCCGGTGGTAGGGCGTGATCAGGTGCGCGTTCGCGGAGATGATCAGCTTCGAGACGTCCACGCCCCGGTCGATCAGCGCGTCGAGCTCCTGGAAGAGCACGGCGGGGTCGATGACCACGCCGTTGCCGATCACCGGCACGCACTCCGGGCTGAGGATGCCCGACGGCAGCAGGTGCAGGGCGTATTTCTGGTCGCCGATGACCACGGTGTGGCCCGCGTTGTTGCCGCCCTGGTAGCGAACGACGTAGTCGACGGATCCACCGAGCAGGTCGGTGGCCTTCCCCTTGCCCTCATCGCCCCACTGGGCGCCGACGAGCACGAGTGCCGGCATTCCGGGTACACCTCCGGGTACTACAAAGATTTAAGGCCCGGAGCGCAAGCGCACCGGGCCTCTTGCAACAGGAGCTTACCCGCTACTTCAGGCGGGTGCCAGCCGACCGCAGGTCCTGGCAGGCGGTGACCACGCGGGCGGCCATGCCGGCCTCCCCGGCCTTGCCGTAGGAACGCGGGTCGTACTGCTTCTTGTTACCCACTTCGCCGTCGATCTTGAGCACGCCGTCGTAGTTGCGGAACATGTGCTCGACGATCGGCCGGGTGAACGAGTACTGGGTGTCGGTGTCGACGTTCATCTTCACCACGCCGTAGTCCAGCGCCTCGCGGATCTCCTCGAGCAGCGAGCCGGAGCCGCCGTGGAAGACCAGGTCGAAGGGCTTCGGGCCCTTGCCGTACTTGGCGGCGACCGCGTCCTGGATGTCCTTGAGGATGGACGGCCGCAGCTTCACGTTGCCCGGCTTGTACACGCCGTGCACGTTGCCGAAGGTCGCGGCCAGCAGGTAGCGGCCCTTCTCGCCGAGGCCGATCGCCTCGACCGTCTTGATGACGTCCTCGGGCGTGGTGTAGAGCTTCTCGTTGATCTCGTTGGCGACGCCGTCCTCCTCGCCGCCGACGACGCCGATCTCCAGCTCCATGATGATCCGGGCCTTGGCGCACTGCTCGATGAGCTCCTGCGCGATCCGCAGGTTCTCGTCCAGCGGCACGGCCGAGCCGTCCCACATGTGCGACTGGAACAACGGCTCGAGGCCCTTGGCGACGCGCTCCTGGGAGAGCGCGACCAGCGGGCGCATGTACCCGTCCAGCTTGTCCTTCGGACAGTGGTCGGTGTGCAGCGCGATGTTCACGTCGTACTCGGCGGCGACCACGTGCGCGAACTCGGCCAGCGCGACCGCGCCGGTGACCATGTCCTTCAGGCTCCCGCTGAGGTACTCGGCGCCGCCGGTCGAGACCTGGACGATGCCGTCGCTCTCCGCCTCGGCGAAGCCGCGGATCGCCGCGTTCAGCGTCTGGGACGAGGTCACGTTGATCGCCGGGTAGGCGAAGGCGCCGGCCTTCGCCCGGTCGATCATCTCGGCGTAGACTTCCGGGCTTGCGATGGGCATGGGGGCTCCAAATCAATCCAAGCGACTCTGCGTCGTTATCCTCGCAGAGACAATCTACTTCCTGTGCCGCGCTCCAGCAGGCGAGACCCCGGCCGGCAGAGCGTCCTCGACGACGCCGCCGACGCGCTGCTGGTACTGCAGCTCCTGCTCGCGCTCGAAGATCTGCAGCTCGGTCTCCTCACCGCGCTTGGCCGCCCGGCGCTCCTTGAGCATCTCCAGCGCCAGCGGGATCAGCGTGATCACCGCGACGACCAGGGCGATCGGCAGGATCACGTTGTCGATGTTGCCCTTGACCTTGTCGCCGAGCTCGTAGCCGAGCACCAGCATCAGCTCGACCCAGAAGATGTTGCCGATGGCGCTCCAGAAGAAGAAGGTGCGCGCCGACATCTCGAGCATGCCGGCGAGCGGGTTCACGAAGGTGCGCACGCCCACGATGAAGCGGCTGACGACGACGGCCTTGGCGCCGCCGTACTTGTTGAAGTAGAACTCCGCGCGCACCGAGTACTTGCGCTTGAAGAAGCGGGAGTCCGGCTTGTCGAACAGCCGGCGGCCCAGCTTGGCGCCGGTGAAGTGGCCGACCTGCGAGCCGACGACGGCCACGATCGGGGTGCCGATCAGCAGCGCGGCGAAGTTCAGGTGCGTGCCGACGAGGGTGTTGGCGGCGCCGGAGGCCGCGACACCCGCGATGAACAGCAGCGAGTCGCCGGGCAGGAAGAACCCGACGATCACGGCGAGTTCCACGAAGATGATGACGTAGACGCCGACCACACCGAATGTGCTGATCAGCGACGCCGGGCTGAGTACGTTTAACGCTCCGTAGGTCACCGAAGCAGACTACAGGCGAACGACCAGTGCGCCGCGTCCTCCTCGAGGACGACTTCCGGATTGCGACGCGGCTGATACGCGCTCGTCGGCCGGCGTTAAGGCTCTTCTCACACCCCGAGATCCTCGACCTTGTACGCCGCGTAGTACGGCAGGCCCGCCGCCTCGATCGCCTTGGCCGCGCCGCGCTCGATGATGCACGCGACCGCCACCACCTCGCCGCCCGCCTCGCGCACCGCCTCGACCGCGGTCAGCGGCGAGTTCCCGGTGGTGGACGCGTCCTCGACGATCAAGACCCTGCGACCGGCCACGTCCGGGCCCTCGATCCGCCGCTGCAGGCCGTGCGCCTTGCCCGCCTTGCGCACGACGAAGGCGTCCATGTCGCGGCCCTGGGCGATCGCCGCGTACATGATCGCGGTGGCCATCGGGTCGGCGCCCATGGTCAGGCCGCCCACGGCGTCGAAGTCGAGGTCCTTGACCGTCTCCAGCATCACCCGGCCGACCAGCGGCGCCGTCGCGCCGCGCAGGTTGATCCGGCGCAGGTCCACGTAGTAGTCGGCCTTGAGGCCGGAGCTGAGCGTGAACTCGCCGCGGAACAGTGCCTTCTCCTTGATCTGCTCGAGAAGGGCGGAACGCTCGGCGCTGGGCTGCGGGTAGTTGACGGTCATGAAGCCAAATCCTAACGACCTGGATCGCCGCACCGGTCACCAGCCCGCCGCGGATCCCAACGGCCTTTGTCGTTCAGGGGGCCGTCAGGATCCTCAAGCGGAAATCCCACACGATCTTTAACGCCGCGCCTCAGCGCGACACGCCGGCCACCATCGGCCTGCGCCGCAGCGGCGTGGTGAGTACCGGCGGCTGGCTCGGCAGCGAGACCGGGGCGCCGTTCGGGCCCGACTGCGGCTCGGCGAGGTCGACCAGCGACTCGTCCGCCGGGACCGCCTGGGCCGGGATCGGCAGGCCGGTGATCCGCGCGTAGAGCCGCTCGGCGAACTCCTGGGCGCGCGGGAACGAGCCGCGGGCCTGGTCGGGGTCGTCCTCCGGCAGCGGCACGTCGATGGTCTCCACCACGCAGCGGGCCACCTCGTTCCCGGCAGCCTCGGACAGCACCCTGGCGAACAGGTGCGCGGCCTCGCGGTACGCGATCGGGTCGCCGAGGCCGGGCTCCGCGGGCAGCGCAGCGCGCATCCGGTTCAGGCACAGGTCGAGGTCGCGCCGCTGCTCCGGGGTGATCCGGCTGGCGGCCAGGTCGGCCATCAGCCCCTGCAGCGCGGTGCGCACCTCCTCGAGTTCGGTGGCGAGCGTCGTCGAGCCGCCGTACTCAAGCAGCACGCTGAGCACCATCGGGTCGAGGATGTTCCACTCGTTCTTCGGCCGGACGGTCGTACCGCGCCCGTGTCGGATGCGCAGCACCCGCTTCTCCTCGAGCGCCTTGAGCGCCTCCCGCAGGATCGTGCGGCTGACCGCGAACTCCTGCGCCAGGGCGGCCTCCGGCGGCAGGTCGCCGCCGGGCTGGAACTCGCCGTCCAGTATGCGCAGCAGCAACCGTTCGATCACGGCATTGGCCAGCCGACTGGGACGGACGACTCGGTGGGCGTTCCACCCTTCCACGTACATGGCGTTCGGCTCCTGGTGTAGAAGATCCGGGAATGCGGCTCACCTTAAGCTGAAGAATCGGCCATTCGACGGAGATTCAGCCGACAACCACTCGATCCGATGACAAGACTCACTCGTTAGTGACAGGAACGCCATGGCGCTACCGGCGGCGCCGTCGGCCGGGTCGAGCCGCAGCTCAGCGGCGGCGCAGCAGCCGGCGCAGGAACAGCGCGGCGAGGCCGAGCAGGCCGAGCGCGGCGGCGCCGAAGACCCACAGCGGGATGGACAGCAGCGGCCCGCGGCCCCGGCTCCACAGATCGGGTTCGGCCGACTGCTCGAACTCCGGATCGTCATCCGCGTCGGACACCAGGCGCAGCGGTGCCTTCGGGCTCGGGGTCGCGTCCTCGGCGTCGCCGGTGATCAGGGTGAGCGTCGGCACGTGCGGCTCGACGGGCGGCAGCGGGCCGCCGACCGCCGGCTCGGGCAAGGCGGGCACCGGCTTGGGCGTGGCCTCGGTCGCCGAGTCCGGCACGACGGTGAGCGTGGTCGGACCCTGCCTCGACTCCGGCGCGGTGTTCACCAACAGCTCGAACCAGCGGGGTATCAGCCGATGCGCGGCCTCGGCCAGCCGCTCGGCCGGGATCGTCGGCGACCGGCCGGAAAGCTCGAGCGACGGCGTGACCAGGATCCGCGTCCCGCCGCCCGCGGCCAGCAGCCGCAACTCGACGCGGCCGTCGATCGCGCCGTCGGCTCGGCCGTGCACGGCCTCGACCTCGAACACGGCGCGCAGTTGCTCGGGGACGAGCTCGACGAGCCGGGCGATCCCGCGGAAGGTGATACTGCGATCCCCGACGCGCAGCCGCAGCCTGGCGGCCACGCCCTGATCGGTGCTGGCCTCCACGACCAGGTTCGGCATCGCGCCGAGGAGCCGCTCAGGGTCGGTGACAGCTGACCACAGCAACCGGCGATGGACCGGCACCGTAGCTTCGTACGCCATCTACGCCTTCCCCAACATCGTCGCGTCTCGCCGGCCCTCGCTGCCTCGGGCTCAGCGTACGCCGGAACCCGGTTCTGGTGCGCACCAGCCTCCCGTCCTGCGGATAGCTGTGCCAGGTGGTCCAGCGTACGCCGGTCGGCGCGGCCTCGGGCAGCACCGCGGTCAATGCCCCAGGAGCCCCGGGATAGCAGCCCGCCAGGCTCTCGGAATTGGCCGAGACGGAGCGCGCGATCCGGCCTACCGCGCGGTCGAAGGCGGGGCCCGACAACGCCAGCGTCTCCGACTCCCACACGTACCCGCCGCCGGCCAGCCCGCGCGCGTCCCGCTCCGGGAGCGGGACGGCGAGCCCCGGCAGGCACGCGACCGTCTCCACGCAGAGCGGTCCCGCACCGTCCTCGCCCCAGACGAGCACCTGATGCGAGGCGCCCAGCAGCCGCAGCTCGAGTATCAGCCCGCCCAGCCGCACGCTGCGCACCGCGAGCGCCGGCTGGACCGGAAGGTTGAGGCTCCAGCACAGATCCTGAGCCCTGGTGTCTCGGTACGGTACGACGAGCTCCAGCACTACGCGCCTCCGATGCGTGCCCAATCCGTTCTGCCACGGACGAGGACACCCATGCGGGACGCGAATGACGGCACGCGGAAACCGATCACACTAAGGAGTGATAACTAAGCCGTAAGAGTGCAGGGAGCGTCTGAATCAGCCTGCGACGCTTACCACCAGGTGCTCGGCGGTCGGGTCTGTTTCGTCCTGGTCGACGTCGACGGTCACCGTGGCGCCGTCCGGCACGTGGCCGGCCAGGATCTCCTTGGCCAGCTGGTCGCCGATGGCGGTCTGCACCAGGCGGCGGAGCGGACGGGCGCCGTATGCGGCGCTGTAGCCGGTGAGTACCAGCCACTCCTGCGCGGCGTCGGTGACGTGGAGGGTGAGCCGGCGGTCGGCGAGGCGCTTCTGCAGTGAGGCGACCTGGTGGCGGACGATCAGGCCGAGTTCGTCGGTGCCGAGCGGGTCGAAGAGCACGATGTCGTCGAGGCGGTTGAGGAACTCCGGCTTGAACGAGGCGCGCACGGTCTGCATCACGAGGTCCTTCTTGGTCTCCTCGCTCAGTACCGGGTCCACCAGGAACTGGCTGCCCAGGTTCGAGGTGAGGATCAGGATCGCGTTGCGGAAATCGACCGTCCGGCCCTGACCGTCCGTCAGCCGTCCGTCGTCCAGCACCTGCAGCAGGACGTCGAAGACCTCGGGGTGCGCCTTCTCCACCTCGTCGAGCAGCACGACCGTGTACGGCCGCCTTCGCACCGCCTCGGTCAGCTGACCGCCCTCGTCGTAGCCGACGTATCCGGGCGGGGCGCCGACCAGGCGGGCCACCGAGTGCTTCTCGCCGTACTCCGACATGTCGATGCGGACCATGGCGCGTTCATCGTCGAACAGGAAGTCCGCCAGGGACTTCGCGAGTTCCGTCTTGCCGACGCCGGTGGGACCGAGGAAGAGGAACGAACCCGTCGGGCGGTCGGGGTCGGCGATTCCGGCGCGTGCTCTGCGGACGGCGTCGGACACGGCGCGCACAGCGGTCTGCTGGCCGATGAGGCGCTTGCCGAGCTCGTCCTCCATGCGCAGGAGCTTCTCGGATTCGCCTTCCAGCAGTCGTCCCGCCGGGATTCCGGTCCACGCGGCGACCACCTCGGCGATGTCGTCGGCGCCGACCTCCTCCTTGACCATCGCGTCGCGCTGGTTCGCGGCCTGCGAGGCCTCCGCCAGTTCGCGTTCGGCGGTGGGGATCTCGGCGTACATCAACCGGGAGGCCGCCTCGAAGTCTCCGTCGCGCTGCGCGCGCTCCGTCTGGCCGCGCAGGTCGTCGAGCCGCTTCTTGAGCTCGCCGACGCGGTTGAGGCCGGACTTCTCCTGCTCCCAGCGGGCGGTGAGTGCGGAGAGGTTCTCCTGACGGTCCGCCAGTTCGCGCCGAATGCGCTCGAGACGGTCCTTCGAACCGGGGTCGGTCGCCTTGTCGAGGGCGAGTTCCTCCATGCGCAGCCGGTCCACGGCGCGCTGCAGTTCGTCGATCTCCACGGGACGCGAGTCGATCTCCATGCGCAGCCGCGAGGCCGCCTCGTCCACCAGGTCGATCGCCTTGTCCGGCAGGAATCGCGAGGTGATGTAGCGGTCTGAGAGCGCGGCCGCGGCGACGAGCGCGCTGTCCGAGATCTGCACCTGGTGGTGCGCCTCGTACCGGCCCTTGAGCCCGCGCAGGATCGCGATCGTGTCCTCGACGCTCGGCTCGCCGACGAGTACCTGCTGGAACCTGCGCTCGAGCGCGGGGTCCTTTTCGATGCGCTCGCGGTACTCGTCGAGCGTGGTCGCGCCGACCATCCGCAGCTCGCCGCGCGCCAGCATCGGCTTGAGCATGTTGCCCGCGTCCATCGAGGAATCGCCGGTGGCGCCCGCGCCGACGACGGTGTGCAGCTCGTCGATGAAGGTGACGATCTGCCCGTCGCTGTCCTTGATCTCGGCGAGCACGGCCTTGAGCCGCTCCTCGAACTCGCCGCGGTACTTCGCGCCCGCGACCATCGCGCCGAGGTCGAGGGACACGAGGCGCTTGCCGCGCAGGGATTCCGGGACGTCGCCGGCGATGATGCGCTGCGCCAGACCTTCGACCACGGCGGTCTTTCCGACGCCGGGCTCGCCGATCAGCACCGGATTGTTCTTGGTGCGGCGGGAGAGCACCTGCACCACGCGGCGGATCTCCGAGTCGCGGCCGATGACCGGATCCAGCCTGCCCTCGCGGGCCTGCGCGGTCAGGTCGATGCCGTACTTCTCCAAGGCCTGATACGTCGACTCCGGGTCCTGCGACGTGATCCGGGTCGAGCCGCGGACCAGCTTGAAGGCCTCGCGCAACGCCTGGACCGTGGCGCCGAGCCGGACCAGCAGCTTCGCCGCGTCGTCCGCGCCGCCCGCGATGCCGACGAGCAGGTGCTCGGTGGACACGTACTCGTCGTTCAGGCGCTTGGCCTCGCCCTCCGCGGTGCTCAGCACGGAGCGCAGGCCGCGGCTGAGCGTCGGCTCGGCCACCGTGGACCCGGAGGCCATCGGCAGCCGCGACACCAGATCGCGCGCCGCCGCCGAGGCCGCCTGCGGGTCGACCCCGGCGGCCTCGAGCAGCGGTACGGCCGTGCCGTCCGACTGGGCCAGCAGAGCCTTGAGCAGATGCGCCGACTCCACCTGCGGATTGCCGGAGACCCCGGCGTCCTGGATGGCGTTGGAAAGAGCCTGACGACCCTTTGTAGTCAGCTGATCGACTTCCATGGAGAGCCTCTCAGTGCTGCTGCGGACGCCAGATCACCAGCGCGGTGGACCGGCCGAAGGCCGGCAGCGCCGGGAGCAGCGGGTTCGGCGCCGGGACGGTGGGCTGCGGTACCTGCGCGGCGGCGGTCGCGGTCGAAGGGGCCGGCAGCGCGACCGGGATCGTGGTCGCCGCCACCGCGGCCAGCGTCGCCTCCAGTTCGGCCACCCGCGCACGCAGCTCGGCGACCTCGTCCTGCAGGCTCCTGATGTGCTTGATGCCGGCCAGGTTCACGCCCTCGTCCTGGGACAGCCGCTGCACCTCGCGCAGCCGCTCGATGTCCAGCGCCGAGTAGCGCCGCCCGCGGCCCGCCGCGCGGTCCGGGCTGACCAGGCCGAGCCGGTCGTACTGCCGCAGCGTCTGCGGGTGCAGCCCGGACAGCTCCGCGGCCATCGAGATCACGTAGACCGGAGCGTCGTCCGGCAGCGGGTTGCCCCTGTTGTCGCGGATGTTCATCTCAGGCGCCTCCGTCCTTGGCCTGCTTCAGCAGATCGGCTCGCACGTCGTTGCCCGCCGTCGCGGTGCGGAAGGTCTCCAGCGCCGCCTTGGCGTCGTCGTTCAGATGCACCGGCACCGCCACCTCGAAGGTGACGAGCAGGTCGCCGCGGCCGCCGTCGCGCAACGGGGCGCCCTTGCCGCGCACCCGCATCGTGCGGCCGTTCGCGCTGCCCGCGGGCAGCTTGACCGTCACCGGCATCCCGCCGAGCACCGGCACCTTGATGTCCGAGCCGAGCACCGCCTCGGGGAAGGTCACCGGCACGGTCACCGTCAGGTTGTCCCCGTCCCGCCCGAAGACGAGATGCGGCTTCACATGCACCACCACGTAGAGGTCGCCGGACGGTCCGCCGCGCTCGCCGGGAGCGCCCTTGCCCTTGAGCCGGATCCGCTGTCCGTCCTTGACCCCGGAGGGGATGCGCGCCTGCAGCGTGTGCGTCGAGGCGGCACGGCCGGAGCCGTTGCAGGTCGGGCACGGCGTGTCCACCACGAGTCCGCGGCCCTTGCACTCGCGGCAGGGCTCGGAGAACGCGAACCCGCCCTGGTTGGTGCTGGTCTGCCCGGTGCCGGAGCAGGTCGGGCAGACCCGCGGCGTGGTGCCGGCCTTGGCCCCGGTGCCGGAGCAGGCCTGGCACGGCTGCTCGCTGGTCATCCGCAGCGGGATGGTCACGCCGTCGATCGACTGCATGAAGCTGATCGAGGCCTCGGTCTCGACGTCCGCGCCGCGCCGCCCGGTCCCGGCGGTGCCGGTCGGGCCCGGCTGGCCGGGGGTGCGGCCGCGGTTGAACAGGCCGCCGAGGATGTCCCCGAGGCCGCCGCCGCTGCCGCCGCCCTGGTTGTTCAGCAGGTCGCCGAGGTCGAACGGGAACCCGCCGCCGCCCGGTGCGCGGAAGCCGCCGCCGAACAGCGACCGGGCCTCGTCGTACTCCTTGCGCCGCTTGTCGTCGGACAGGACGTCGTAGGCCTCGGAGATCTCCTTGAACTTCTCCTCGGACTTCACGTCCCCCTTGTTCGCGTCGGGGTGGTACTGGCGGGCCAGCTTCCGGTACGCCTTCTTGATGTCGGCGGTCGTCGCGTCCTTGGCAACGCCGAGCACCTTGTAGTAGTCCTTCTCCACGTAGTCTTTGGTGCTCATCGCTTAAGCCTCAGCCTTTCGCAACCGACGAAGTCAATCCGAGTCAGCGGGTTGGGCCACGGCGACCCGGGCGACCCGGAGGATCCGCTCACCGAACTTGTACCCCGGCTGCAGGACCGCGGCCACCGTGTCCGGTTCCAGTTCGTCGGTGGACTGGTGCATCAACGCCTCGTGCAGGTTCGGGTCGAAGTGGTCGCCCGTCGCGCCGAACTGCTCGAGCCCCATCTTGGTCAGCACGGAGTCCAGCGACTCGGCGACCCGCCGGAAGCCGCCCTCCAGCTCGCCGTGGTCACGGGCCCGGCCGATGTCGTCGAGCACGCCGAGCAGCTCGCCGATCACCTTGCCCTGGGCCAGTTCCACGACCTGCTGCCGGTCCCGCTCGACGCGCCGCTTGTAGTTCACGAACTCGGCCTGCAGGCGCTGCAGGTCCGCGGTCCGCTCGCTCAGCTCGTGCTGCGCGGTCTGCAGCTCGTTGGTGCGTTCGGCCACCTTCTGGATCAGGTCGGCCACCGCGAGGTCGGCCACGCCC
>NZ_DASZKT010000263.1:0-2843 GCF_035552695.1 Actinospica sp. | reverse complement strand
CGAGTTCTCCGGCGGCCAGCGCCAGCGCATCGGCATCGCCCGGGCACTCGCGCTCAAGCCGAAGGTGCTCGTGCTCGACGAGCCGGTCTCCGCGCTCGACGTCTCGATCCAGGCCGGCGTGATCAACCTGCTGGAAGACCTCCAGGACGAACTCGGTCTCGCCTATCTGTTCGTGGCGCACGACCTGTCCGTCGTCCGGCACATCGCCGACCGGGTCGCGGTCATGTACCTCGGCAAGATCGTCGAGATAGCGGACGGCGGCTCACTGTTCGAACGCAGCCAGCATCCGTACACGCGGGCGCTGATCTCGGCGATCCCGATCCCGGATCCGCGGCTGGAGCGCGAGCGCGAGCGGATCATCGTGCAGGGCGACGTGCCGTCCCCGGCCGACCCGCCCTCCGGCTGCCGCTTCCGCACCCGCTGCCCGCTGCGGATGACGCTCTCCGAGGCGGACGCGGCCCGCTGTGCCGACGAGGAGCCGGCGCTCGTCGACCGCGGCCTCGGCGAAGGCCACCTGACGGCTTGCCACTTCGCGCGGGACTGAGTTCGACCGGCCCCGTTCCGGGATTCCGGGCGGGGCCACAATTCCCTCAACACTAAATTCCGGCCCTTCACCGCTTCGGGCGTTGACCGAAATCGGCGAGTGTAACGGCCCCGGACGGCGGGCAGCAGCCTGATGTGCCGATCCGTGATCACCACCGACCAGGCACGATCCGGGTACGGAGGGTGGTTCACAGAGGTAGTGTCCAAGATCCGAGACGGAGAAACAGGGGCGAAACACGACGATCCAGTTCCGTTTCTTGATCGGATCGTGACTCATGAACCCCTGCCGCCGACGCTGAATCGTGCGGTAAAAAAACTCCAGCAAAGCAAGAGTCTTCGCTCTCATGACCCGGAGGCGAAATGCTTCCGGTTCACCGTGCGTGAACTGGGGCGGTCGCGCGGAGTCAAGAGAGTGATGAACAGCCGGGTTGCGTTCGTGGGGCGCAGCGCGGCATTCTGGCGCGTCGGAGGCCACCAGCCGACCCGACACCCCATAAGGACCGTCCGAGAAATCCTCGGGCCGCCTGGCGACGGTACGTGCGGGAACGACGCCGTGCACGTTCCGGGTCGCCCGAAGAACGAGAAGGGTTGCCGATGGCTGCATACCTCCTGCGGAGGATGATCAACTATCTGTTCTTGGTGATCATCGCGGCCTCAGTCACATACCTGCTGGCGGCGTTCATCTTCCACCCGGAGAACAACTGGCTCGCCCGGCACCCGCAGCCCAGCGCCGCGACCATCAGGTCGGAGCTGCTCGCCCGCAACGAATGGCGCGGCACCTCGATCTGGACCCGCTACGCGAACTGGGTCAACGGCCTGCTGCACGGCAACCTCGGCACCGAGATCGGCGGCAATTCGGTGGCCTCGGACATGGCCCGCCGCATCGGCGTCTCGGCCCGCCTGCTGCTGCTGTCCACGATCATCGGCTCGGTCGGCGGCGTCGTGGTCGGCGTGTGGGGCGCGGTCCGCCAGTACAAGGCCTTCGACCGGGTCACGACCGGTGCCTCGCTGCTCGTCTACGCGATGCCGGTGTTCACCCTGGCGATCCTGCTGCAGATGTTCGCGGTCTGGTTCAACAACGCGACCAACACGCACTTCCTGTACTACGTCAACGAGGTCTCCGACCCGAACGCGCCGTTCTGGAACTTCTCGAACCTCGTCGACCGCTTCGAGCACCTGATCCTCCCCACGCTCAGCGTCTCGCTCGGCTCGATCGCGTTCTTCAGCCGATATCAGCGTGCCACGATGCTCGACGTGATGGGTAGCGATTTTCTGCGCACCGCCCGGGCCAAGGGCCTGACGAAGAACCAGGCGATCTTCCGGCACGGCGCGCGCACCGCGATCATCCCGGTGGCCACGCTGCTGAGCTACAACGCGGTGCTGCTGTTCACCGGCGCCGTGTTCACCGAGATCATCTTCACCTGGCACGGCATGGGGGAGTGGTTCATCACCAGCATCGGGCAGAACGACGTGAACTCCGTCGCCGCGGTCGGCATCTTCACCTCCATCCTGGTGCTGGTGGCCGGGCTGATCTCGGAGATCCTCACCGTGGCCCTCGACCCGCGCGTTCGCGTCTGAGCCAGGAAGGCATACCCCATGTCCCTCAACGCCAACGCCCTCGTCGACGAGATCGATCCGGAAGCCCACCTCGCGGCGCAGACGCAGGTCGCCACCGGGCGCGGCCGCCTGGTGGTCAGGCGCTTCCTGCGCAACCGGGGCGCCGCCTTCGGCCTGGTGGTCGTCGTGCTGATGTTCCTCGCCGCCTTCGTCGGCCCGCACCTCGACCAGTGGCAGTACACCGACATCGACTTCCAGAACTTCCAGACCCCGCCGTCCGGCACGCACTGGTTCGGCACCACCCAGACCGGCCAGGACCTGTTCGCGCTGACCATGCGCGGCCTGCAGAAGTCGCTGATCATCGGTCTGGTCGCGGGTGTGCTGACCACCGCGCTCGCGGCGGTCATCGGCGCCTTCGCCGGCTACTACGGCGCCTGGACCGACCGGATCCTGAGCTGGGGCATCGACCTGTTCCTGGTGCTGCCCTCGTTCCTGATGCTCTCCATCCTCTCGCCCTGGTTCAGGGGCAAGACCTGGCTGATCCTGATCCCGCTGCTGGCCGGTTTCGCCTGGATGGTCACCGCGCGGATCGTGCGGGCCCAGACGATGAGCCTGAAGTCCCGCGAGTTCGTCTCCGCGGCCCGCTTCATGGGCGTGCCCGGCTGGCGGATCATCATGCGGCACATCCTGCCGAACATCGCCTCGCTGCTGATCATCGACGCCACACTGAACGTCGCCGCCAC